>DPLS01000127.1 GCA_003541875.1 Bacteroidota bacterium
TCAGTATGCACCCCTTGCGTATCTCGGAAAAATGGATGTTCTTGTTACACGAAAGAAATATGAAGAAGCACGAACAACACTTCAGCAATTCTATGATCGGTTCCCAAACAGCGTCCTCAAATCGAGGGCAGAGAAGTTGAAAGAACAAATCGACAAAGGACTGCAAGGAAGCAACAAGGTGACGGGAACCTCTGACAATGTTGTTGGACCCCCAATTACTGGAAGCCTCATTTTGGAGCAAAGGATCTCACGTTGATGAACAGCGTCCCGGTCAATCGCTCTCACGTGTTCATGACAGAGCTTGTTCTGCCCAACGATACAAATCAACTCGGGAATCTCCTGGGCGGACGCCTGATGCATTGGATCGATATCGCGGCTGCCATTGCTGCCCAGCGACATTGTGGCCGCGTATGCGTTACGGCCTCGGTTGACGAATTGGACTTTCACACGCCGATCAAGCTCGGAGAGATTGTCACGTTGCAGGCGTCAGTCAACAGGGCGTTTCGGTCATCAATGGAGGTCGGTGTGGTTGTGACGGCTCAGGGACTCGGTTCTGGCGTTGAGCGGCGCGCGAACAACGCATATTTAACATTTGTCGCGATTGACGGCGATGGTCGACCGGTTCAGGTGCCGTCGGTACTCCCTGAGTCAACGGATGAGAAACGTCGTTATGAAGAGGCTGCCGCCCGAAGAGACCTCCGTCTCCAGAGACGACTGCCGTCGCCAAAGTAGGTTCGCCTTGTCTGAGTTTTCCGGTTTTGGTTTCGCTGAGCGTCTTGAATCTTTAGCACAGGTTCGGCTGGCCAGAAACCTCCTATGTCTCCATTTGCTCTGCACGACTGCCACGTATACTCAGCGCACTGCAAGCGCATTTGGCCCGATGATTGACCTCTCACTTGGGTACGCGCCAATCGGACTTGTCCGTTCAGCCGTTGCCGCAAATGTTGTTGCGTTGGCCCAGGAGTCAGCTTGTGTGTATTCCTATTCTGTTGGCAACGACGGTGCTTTGGAGCAGAAGGAGCTATTCACGCTTTCACAGCCTGCGAGAGAACTTGCTTGCGCGCCTGCTTGGGCAAAACAACCGGATGAGTTTGCATTCCTTTCGAGGGATGGCGGAAGTGTAATGGTGATGCGATACCGTGATTCCACCTTCAAGGAGGAAACCTTGGAGCTGCAGACCGCATCCCAGAGACTTGCCTATGGCGATTTTAATAGCGACAGAAGGAGTGATCTGTTGTTCTTCGGAAAGAAGCGAGCGGGAATCTCTACGCTCGTCAGACAAAAGGATGGAAGTTTTTCCGCTGGGCCATTGCTTTTCCCGGATCTATCGATCAGCGATCTCCAGTGCACGGACTTGAACGGTGACGGCATTACTGACATTTACGTGCTGAACTGGCTATCAAACCAACTTGGTCTGTATTATGGAATTGGGCGGGGAGTATTTTCCGAACAGGTTGAAGTTCAACTGCCAGGGGAGCCCGGGGATATTGCTCTATCGCCGGTATCAAGGCAGCGGACCTGCCAGATTGCTGTAAGTGTCCCAGAACTGAAACTTGTGGCCACATTCAACTGTAATTCAACGGGGGAGATTGATCCTTCAGGTAACCTTTTGCTTCCAGCAGCACCTTCCCACGTGCACTTCACAGACATCAACGGCGACAAAGATCTTGATATTGTCGTAGCAACAGAACAGGCCATCTATGTTTTCCTAGGAAAGGAAGGCACTCTGGCAAGCACCCCGATACCTTTTGGGGTAGGCAGTGGAGTGGAATCGTTCGAAGTGTTGGACCTCGATGGCGATGGCAAGACCGACCTTGTGGCAATTGATCGACTCGGGAAACGTGTCATCGCTTGCGGAAACACGAATTGGTCCGGCTCGGTACATTGGCCCTCAACGTACGGTGTGGGTGCTGGAGCAAAAGGCTTGGCCGTTCTCGACGTGGATCAAAACGGTCTATTGGACGTCGTGGTCACAAATTCTGTCTCTTCAACTCTCTCAGTTCTTCTCAATCGGGGGAATGGAGTCCTGCAGGGACAAATGGCTTTTGCGCTCCCGGAAAGACCCGTCACAGTGAAGACGCTCGATCCTGTATTTGGGAGAGACAACACCCTTCTCACTTCTCACGCAAGTATTGACAAGATTGGGATTGTCACTATCGACGACAACGCGGTTTCCGCAAACACATCGGCCATACCAACAGGACCCAACCCTTACGTTGTTTATGCAAGAAGAGACTCGATACTTGGCCGCTTGGAAATTCTGGCGAGGTACGGGAATCCGAAGACTGGTTCTCTCTCACTCTCTTTGTTTCAGCAAATAAGTAGAGGGCATTTCCTCGAGAAGACCCTTCGCGCAAGTCTTCCCGAGCGAATCATGGCGTTGACCGTCGATGATTATTCCAGCTCGGGGAAGTATGAGATGGCTTTTGTTACTCACGACAAGGTTTCAAAGCAATCGACGGTATCCATTGCGTTCGCAACTCAGGGATTTGATTTCAAGTCAGTGAAACCGGTTCTATCATTCTCTGATTCGTCGGCAACCACGTATGCCATCCTTTCAGGATATGCCGACGAAGATCCATACAAGGACCTGCTCCTTCTCATGTCACCGCCAAGAAACGCTTTTGGCATCGTCTATGGGAGGGCTGGGGGCTTCTTCCGGGACTCCATCGAGCTGATTCGAAACGTGCAACCACTCAATGAGGACGCGGTTCTGCTGCGCGACGTGGATGGAGACGGCCATGCTGATCTCACCTGGATTGATGTCAGCAAGCATGCAGTCGTGACTGCGTACGGGAGGGGCAAGCGAAGGTTCGATGCGCCTGTTGCGATTTGTCCGGCTGGCCGGATAACAGCAATTCAGATTGCGGGGATGAAGAGTCCGGAGATACAGGACTTGATTCTGGTTAACGGAGCGAAGGGATCAATTACAATCATGTTCAACCCATTTGCAAGATGAAGAAACTTCTGTCCATCATACTCTATTGCATATTTGTTCCTGCAATCACCCTCGTCGGCGTTGGGCGACTTCATGCCCAGGATCATTCCCAAGAATCTCGAAGTCTCCGTGCATTGACTGTCTACCTTGGTGGCAAAGATACACAGGAAGGCATCATCAAGTGCGGGTTCTCGACCATAGCAACTGCATGGAGTGTCCGGGATACTCTCCGTGCAGACATGAAGGTGAATCTGGATCAGGTGCTACAACGTCCTCCAACCCAAGCGAGCATTGTCATTGGGAGCTTCAGAATACACTACGACACTGTTGGAATCAACACCCCCGTCATACTGGACAGTGCTCGGCACCCGTTGCCCGGTGGATATCGTGCCTTTGTGGATTCTGTCGGAGCGACTGCAAACTATGTTCTCGGGTATGAGACCGGTGTCCTTGGATATTTGCCGCCGCCTCCAGATAATGGAGCCGGGGGAGGGAACGAGTACGATATCTATATTTCCAATTTGGGTTTCAGTTACGGCTACACAGATCCTGAAACAGAAGTGGTTCACAAACCAAATGGGAGCACGTGGACGTCATTCGTCGTTGTTGATAATGACTTTGAGTTTGTTTCTCCCAGGCGAAACATCGGTCTTCCAGCTTTGCGTGTAACAATGGCCCACGAGTTCCATCATGCCATTCAGATGGGCTGCTATGGCTACTGGTCGGGGCACGAATATTTCTATGAGATTACTTCGACGTGGATGGAAGACGTTCTCTACACAGACGTCAATGACTACCTTCAATATCTTTCTGCTAACTTTGCACGTCCGGAGGAACCGTTCACAAAATTTGAAATGGGGGGAACCATTCAATACAGCAGGTGTGTTTGGGGTCATTACATGTCAAAGAAATTTGGGCGCGATGTAATGCGACAAGCGTGGTTGGAGATTCAAAATGTCGTTCCGCTTCAGGCGATGGAGCACGCGTTGCACGC
>DPLS01000426.1:0-466 GCA_003541875.1 Bacteroidota bacterium
TAGACCATATATCACATCGATTGCCCTGAGCAACGGGGATCATGTTCAAGAAATCCAGGAACATTTGAATGTTCAGATCAACATCCTCAGATCTTGTCGAAGTCGATCTCTCCTCCATCAAAGACAGTCCACTCATCAATCACGACATAGCGCCGACGAGACTCGTTCAGCGCACGTGGACAACGTACAATATTGCAGCATTGTGGATTTCGATGTCGGCGTGCATTCCAACGTACATGCTCGCCTCGTCGCTCATCTCCGAGGGGATGAACTGGTATCAGGCAGTGATCACGGTGTTCCTCGGCAATGCCATCGTGCTGATCCCGATGATCCTCAACGCACATGCGGGTACGAAGTACGGCATTCCGTTTCCGGTGTATTGCCGGGCTTCGTTCGGCGTGCGCGGAGCAAACATTCCGGCGTTGTTGCGTGCATTTGTTGCCTGTGGGTGGTTCGGCATCCAGAC
>DPLS01000426.1:737-5782 GCA_003541875.1 Bacteroidota bacterium
TGGGCAATCTACAAGATCATCACGATCTATGTCCCCTCGTGGGATGCGTTGCCAACATGGCTCGCAGGCAGCAACATCGCGCAAGTTGGCTGCTTCATGTTCTTCTGGGGGATCAACATGTTGGTGATCTATAAAGGCATCGAGTCGATACGGTTCCTGCTGGACATCAAAGCACCGCTTCTCATCGCACTCGGTCTTGCTCTACTCGCATGGGCATATCAACAAGCAGGCGGGTTCGGACCAATGCTCTCGCAGCCATCGCAGTTTGTATCGGGCGGGCCAAAGGCGGGACAATTCTGGGCAGTGTTCTTCCCTTCTCTCACAGGAATGATCGGGTTCTGGGCCACGCTCTCACTCAACATCCCCGACTTCACACGCTACTCGCGCACGCAGCGCGAGCAGATGCTGGGCCAAGCCATCGGGCTGCCAACAACAATGGCGCTGTACTCATTCATAGGCGTTGCGGTAACCTCAGCGACGATTGTTATTTACGGTGGGTTTCCGATCTGGGATCCGGTTGTTCTGATTACGCGCTTCACGAATCCCATCGTGCTGGCGATTTCGTTGTTCGCGCTTTGCCTCGCAACGCTCGCCACAAACCTTGCTGCAAACGTCGTCAGCCCAGCGAATGATTTCGCCAACCTCTGGCCCTCAAAGATCACGTTCCGAATCGGCGGATTGATCACCGGCATCATCGGCATTCTGATTCAACCATGGAAACTCGTGGCCGATCCGAGCGGCTACATCTTCACGTGGCTCGTGGGATACTCAGCCCTCCTGGGACCCATCGGTGGGATTCTGATCTGCGACTACTTCGTGATTCGACACATGACGCTCCAACCCCTCGACCTCTATATGCCCGATGGTCGGTACACCTACCGCAAAGGCTTCAACCCTGCAGCGATCACAGCTCTTGTTCTCGGTATCGTGCCGAGCATCCCCGGATTCCTGGGGACGATCAGGGTAGTAGATCCGGCGTCAGTCGGTTCGTTCTTGATGAACTTGTATAACTACGCGTGGTTTGTGGGGTTTGGAGTAGCGTTCGCTACGTACGCGCTGATGATGAGTAAGAGGTCATAGGTAGTAGGTGAGAGGACGATCATGAAGAAGCAGATAAGAAGCTTTGGAGATCTCGATGTCTACCAGAAGCTGATTCGACTTCATTTGGAGGTCCATGAATTGACTCTCACGTTTCCCAAGTTTGAGATGTACGAACTTGGTTCGCAGTTGCGTAGATCAACAAACTCGGCCCCCGCAAATGTTGCCGAAGGGTGGAACAACAGGCACATCAACATCTATCTTGAAGGAATCAACCGGGCGCTGGGAGAAATCAGGGAGACGCAACATCACCTTGCAGTTGCAACCAAGAAGAAGTATCTGGCAGAGGAGCAGCTTCGAGATTTGTCCGAACGGTATGATGAGTGCGGTAAAATGCTCAGAGGCCTGGAACAATCGCTTGAGAAATTCAAACCCTAACCTACCACCTCTAACCTACTCCTTATCTCCTCAGGACATCCAATTCACTTTCGACTCGGGATTCCACTTCGTTGTCGTCTTCTTCGGTTTGGTGAAGAACTCTATCGAGCTCTTGCCCGTGATATCTCCCGCCCCAAACTTCGACTCATTCCACCCGCCGAATGAGAACGGCTCACGGGGTACCGGCACGCCGATATTCACACCGATCATCCCGGCGCTGGCATGCTCGGCAACGTAGCGAGCTACTCCGCCGCTCTGGGTGAACACTGATGCAGCGTTGCCATACGGATTAGCATTTTCAATCTTCAACGCCTCTTCAACCGTCTGGGCACGCATGATAGCAAGAACTGGCCCGAAGACCTCATCCTGTGCAATCTTCATGTCAGGACGGACGTTGTCAATCACCGTCGGGCCGACGTAGTATCCTTCTTCCTTCCCTTCAACTTTTGCTCCCCGTCCATCGACCAGGATTCTTGCGCCTTGTTGTTCGGCCTCAGTGATATACCGCTCGATGCGTTCCTTCGCCGCTTTTGAGATTACGGCACCGAGGTTCTTGCCGGGAATGATCTTCTTCGCTTCATCACACAAGCGTCTGACAATATGATCGCTTGCTCCAACAGCAACCATCGCCGATGCCGCCATGCAACGCTGACCCGCGCAACCCGACATGGATGCCGCCACGTTTGTCGCTGTCATCTCTTCGTGCGCATCGGGGAGAACAATGAGATGGTTCTTTGCACCGCCGAGACACATTGCACGCTTGAGATGAGACGTCGCACGGATGTACACCAGCTTGGCGACTTTCGTTGACCCAACAAATGTTAGTGCATGAATACCAGGATTGTCACAGAGTGCCTCTACGGCAGCTTGTCCACCGTGAACAATGTTGAATACGCCTTCGGGCAGGCCTGCTTCCTTCAGAAGCTCGGCAATGCGGAGTGAACTGAGCGGAACAAGCTCGGAGGGTTTGAGGATCATCGTGT
Source organism: Bacteroidota bacterium (assembly GCA_003541875.1). GTDB lineage: Bacteria > Bacteroidota > Ignavibacteria > UBA10030 > UBA6906 > UBA11986. Next base: position 3,197 of record DPLS01000426.1, read on the forward strand.
TGCCGAGAACGAGCGCGTTGGGGATCGTCCAGTTGGGAACCATGTTCGGAAAGTTGAACGGCGTAATACATGCAACAACGCCCACCGGATACCGATCGATGCGGCACTCGACACCCTTGCTCACTTCCAGCGTTTCTCCTGCAATCAACTGGGGCAGCGAGCAGGCAAACTCCGTCACTTCAATCGACTTCTCTATCTCAGCCATTGCCTCGCTCATAATCTTCCCATTCTCCTCATTGACGAGTGCGGCCAGTTCTTGCGCATGCTTTTCCATCAAAGTCTTGTAGCGGAAGAACACCTGCACGCGCTCTTTGATGGGCATGGACGACCATACAGGAAAGGCCGCCTGAGCCGCTCGTACGGCAGCATCAACATCCTGGGCCGTCGAGAGCGGCACGCTGGCAATCTGCTTCCCGATGGATGGGTTCATCACGGGCAGGAACCCGGATGTTCTTGCCTCGGTCCATTTGCCGCCAACGTAGTTCAAGATCGTGCGAGTGCCGTTTGAGCCTGTGGATGTTGTCGATTGGGTTGGGATATTCAGGGTGGTGGTGGACATGGTGTTCTCCGTGACGGAAAGATGATAAAAATCCAATTTCGATTACAACTTATGGAGCGGGGGTGTGAAATGCAAGAAGAGGCATCGGCCCATTGCGTGCCAAGGTGTTGAGCGACGAAGCTGGTTCTCGCCGCCATCCTCTGCCCCGATTCCCTGAGGCAGAGTTTGGGATTGGGTTACTACATCAAGAGTCGATGGCGCGACAGGTTAGATGAACTGCTCACTGCACAAGAGTGAGTAAGAACCATGCTCATGTCGTCCGCACAAATTCTTTGAATCTTCTTATCGTCCTATTTCTTCTTGCTCGACTGCTCGACAGGCACCAAGTCAAACTTGCCGGGCTGTTGTATAAGGAAGATGGATTCGGAATCTTCAACACCACCGCTTACGTGCTGGTCTCCCCCCGGGATCGAGAGATAAGAACCGGGACCATACTTCTTGCCTTTATATGTGTATCCTCCTTTGATAACAACAATCTTCGTCTCATAAGTGTGGTAGTGGAGAGGCGCCTTGAAACCTGCCGGGAACTTCGTGAATCCACCGTACGCTCCCTTGGTTTGGTCACCCCAGAGTATTGCGCTCATAACGCCGGGTGCACCTGGTAGGGGTTCCCATTTGAGGTCTTCGGCAGCTCGAAGGACAGGCTCCTGTTTCACCTTCTTTTGAGCGGACGCCTCGGTCCCCCCGAAGGAAATCAATCCTACAAGGACCAACGCGATGCACCATGTGAGTATTTTCATAAGGAACCTTCCTATTGAATTGTGATGGATGAGTGAGTTGAATACGACACAACCTTGGTTGCCCTTGAGGAATATGATCCATTGCTGGATTCGGGAAGCACAGGTAATGTTGTGAGACTAAGGGAGCGGAACGCTTGAGATTCTGTGGCACGTGGAGGAATGGGGTGAGACTTTCCCGGCATCAGGGGAATTATCAGCGGGGTGTTCAAAAGACAAAACCGGGAATCTATTATGAATAAGAACGCTTGTACTTGCACATGACAACAACATAATGACGGAATCGTTCCCTTGTTCAGAACAATCTCTGATTACGCTGTAATCGGCCTGGAATGCCACAAACAATTCTCCCGACATCAATCAGGGGCTTGTACTATTGAACAACTGGGCCCGGCAGATGTTGTCGGGCCTTTGTTTCAGTTTTAATTTGTAATTGTTAGGACATCAACTGACAGAAACCTGCATTCAACGTTATTTTCAGAAAGGTGGGTGTCAGATGACAACAAATCAAAAGATTATCAAGAACAAGCTTAGGCTGTTGAATCTCGCCCAGATGTTGGGCAGCGTAGCGCAAGAGCCGCGGAACACACCACGCCGAGCCGGACCCGATGCTGAGTACAGCGTGCAAGCTCAGAACTGCGCGCTGATGCCGATCGACGGAAGGATTCCAATACTTGATTCCTGAACTTCCGCTGATTGAGTCCTCTCGTTCCAGACAACCCTGCCGGTCTTGTAGTTGTAAACGTTCTGCACATCAAGATAGGCAATGAGGGTCCATCGGGAGAAATTCCAGCGGCGGTCAACACGGACGTCAAGTCCGTGGAGGCTCTTCAACCGCTCGCTGTTGTAGCTCGCAACGTCCTGTGTCCCGTCGGCATTGTACGGGGTGAAGGGTGCTCCGCCGGCATAGCGGAACCTCGAACTCGCTTCCCACCGCTCATCGATCTTCCATCCTCCGCTGAACGTGATGATCACCGGTTGGTCATAGGAGCCGGTACGCTCGACCCCGTCAAGTCCTGTGAAGCGGGTGTTGCTGAGCGTAAGAGAGAGAACGGCATAGACTGGGATTTCCGAAAGCTTCTTCTGCAAAAGGAATTCGATCCCGCGGGATCGACCTACCCCGTCACTGACAAGCGCATCCAGCCCATATGCGGCGAAATTGTCTTCGGATCCGCCGAAACCTCCCCCCGTATTGGCCATTACAAGGTACGTCCTCTGCGTGCTTGCCGCATAGTGCCGATATTGCTTGAGAAAGCCCTCGACCCGGATCTTGAGGTCCGCTCTGAGCAT
>DPLS01000426.1:6099-9138 GCA_003541875.1 Bacteroidota bacterium
CCGTGATCCAGAGAAGCGCCGGGGCCTGGTGGTACATGCCGGCGCTTGCATTGATTGTCGTGAGCGATGAAAGGCCGTAAGACAGCGACCCTCTCGGAGCAAACACTGGCCCGCTTTCAATCAGGTCGAAGTAGTCAACCCGTCCACCGACCGTGTACTGGAGTTCGGGGAGCAGGTGACCGTGCAATTGCGCGTACGCATTGGTCTTGGTGCCCCTCGTCTGCATGTCGAGCGAGGCCGCAGAAAGCGTATCGCCAAACGGAGTACCGAATGGGGGCAGGATCAATCCTCCCTTCAAACGCACACTTTTCACCTGCACGCCTGCGGAGAGTTCCAGCAAGGAGCCAAGCTTCGCAATATAATCCGTGCGCAGGCTTGTCTCTCCTTCCTTTGTCTCATTCAGGAAGATCGGCGTGAGGAGCGAGTCGCGTTGCATCTGGTCAAATGCGGTGAACGTCCGCCCGAGCGTCGTGGTGATGAAACCATTTGAAAAGAGGTGGCGCCACGAAATGCCGCTTGCGTACTGATTTGTTCCGCTTACAAGAACCTGTGAATTGTCATACCGGTTGTCCGCCGTATTGTTGTTGACATCCACATTATCGAGCGCCCCGACGCCGAGGAATGTCAAGGTGTTGGTCTTGTCGAGCGAGAGAGACAACCGCCCGAGGAAGTCCCAGTACTCCGGCACAAAGGAAAACCCGGCAGCCTTGAAGATGAAGTCGAGATAGCTTCGACGTGCGGACAGAATGAAAGAGCCGTTGTTGCCTGCGGGCCCCTCCAGGTCCAACCCGAACTGGGTCGCCGCAATAGTCGCCTTCCCGCCGAGTGCGTCAGTGCGCCCATTGCGAAGATCGATCTCGAGAACGGATGACATCCTGTCTCCGCACCGTGCACCAAATCCGCCGGTCGCAAAGGCGGTCTCGCTCACAAAGTCCAGGTTGACGTAACTCAGCGGTCCGCCGCCAGAACCCTGCGTCGCAAAGTGGTTGATATTCGGAATTTCTACATTGTCAACAACGTAGAGATTCTCTGAGGGTGCGCCACCCCGAACGACCAGGTCGTTGCGCCCAGACTGGGCCTGCGCCACGCCGGGAAAGACCGAAATTCCCCGCAGCACATCTTCGAAACCGCCGGGAGAGCGCCGGATTTCCTCGTAGGAAAGCCTCTGCGAGCTGGTTACTGCGTCGGGCGTCCGGCGAAAATACGTCGCAGTTGCGTCGACAGTTTCGAGACTGATTGCAGACTGGTCCAGCGAGATCTCAAGGCTCACTGGCTTTGCTGCGGAAAGCACGACGTCGCTGACAATAATCGGCCCGTAACCAACAAGCGTCACTCGAAGCTCGTAGGTGCCGTACGGAACATCCCGGATAACAAAGCGTCCCTCAATGTCTGTGGACGCGCCGAGTGTTGTTCCAACAACCAGAACACTTGCGGAAGGGAGCGGTTCGAGTGTGACACGATCAATGACGGTGCCCGTAACCTCGCCGGTTTGCGCAAACAGATGGCTTGGCCCGGCCACCGTCAGCAAGACGACAATGATTAGTAGTTTTCCTGGCTGTTTCATCAAGTTGTCGAACGAAAAAGGTACGTTAAGAACAATTGGCGTCTGTTACCAGTTCCCTTCGTCCCGCCGCAGGAATAGAAACTTCACCAGACTCCTTCCCTCCCCCTTGCGTATGAGAAGATACAGGTCTTCTCGACGAACTGGCAGAATATACTTAATCGGCAGTAAACAAAAAAGGGAGGCAGAAGCCTCTCAATTGTCATCATATGCCCGAGGCCCTCACACCATCAGATTCTTATCGAGGCTGCGGTACTGCATGGCTTTCCTAATGTGTTCGGATCGGATATCAGCACTTCCGGCCATGTGTGAGATCTTGCGGCCAACTTACGCGCCGCATCTCAGAATCCGGCAACAACAAGACTTGCGCACATTTATGTCTCAAGGACCCTAGGTTTTTCTTGAAAAAGCTGCTGTCTGTTAGAGCGTATCCCGCTGTGCATTCACAACGTTATCAACAAACTGATTGAAGTCGTTCAGTTCCTGTAATGATTGTGGACCGGGCTTTGGATTTGGAGCGTGATTGATTACAGCTAAGCGGGGTGACAAATGGAGCGAGGAAAGGGAACAACACCTTCACGTCATCGTGCGTGCGTCGTGCTTTTCACTTTCTTTGTTGGAATTCGTCCGGGATGGAGATCCTTCTCATCAGGCTGCTCGTCGTCATCCGTCATCGCAATGCCAAGTTGCCTGAGTGTCGTTGCGTGAGAACCCTGGATGAGATCTCTCTTTCGCCCACGCAATCGGCCAATCAGTCCCACAACAATTGCCACGATAGCGGCTGCAAGGAGGAGTAGTGTGAATACTCCCAACAGAGCGTCGGTTCCAACGAGCCAAGAGGTATTGGGTCCCAGACACGAGTGGACAACAAACATGTGCACAGAAAAACACCTCAACATCGGTGGCCTAAGAGAAAGAGAGTCTTCACGCTAATAAACTGCAACATATGTACCGCTCGAAAACCTGCTCATAACACAGGGAGATTGTTATTTGGTCAATGGACCCTCAGCAGAGACATCATCTGTTCTAATGAATGAGCGGACACTAATGAGAATAATCTTAGCCTGTGACGGTGGCGGGGTTTGTTGACCTCATATCCTTTCGCCCGTCCTTGGGAACCGCGCGGGTAAGAAATGTTATGCTATTGTCTTTAATTCTTGATTGAAGACCCCATGGTTCATCTTTTGATCTTTCTTTTCTCTTTTGGCCGCCTTTTTTTCTTTCATGGTTTTTGCCGGCTTTTTCTTTGAATCTTTTTTTTGGCTTTGACCTTTGCTCATGGTGTTTTTCCTTTTGAATGTGATGAAAACGAGTAGACGCAATCTAATCTGATCATACTCCAACCAGATCAGGCTAACGGGTCATCGGGCTTCGATTGTTTTGGTCTTGATTTCCGCGACACCTGCTTTGATGGCGACCTTCACAGCATCTTCCATCGGATCTTTGAAGGGCACCTCGATTCGGAGCAGGCCGTGCTC
>DPLS01000417.1:0-977 GCA_003541875.1 Bacteroidota bacterium
TGATTGCATACATCGGTGCAATCACAGCCTTCATCTCGGCAACGATTGCCATAGCCCAGAATGACATCAAGAAGGTTCTTGCCTACTCAACTATCAGTCAACTTGGCTACATGGTAATGGGTCTTGGTGTAGGGGCGTACACTGCCGGGTTCTTCCACCTTGCAACGCATGCAATGTTCAAGGCCGGGCTGTTCCTCGGCTCCGGCTCGGTGATTCATGCAATGCATCATGCGCTACACCACCAGAACGACCATCACACTGATGCGCAAGACATTCGAAATATGGGTGGGCTGAGATCGAAGATGCCCGTCACCTACTGGACGTTTCTGATCTACACCCTTGCTATCTCCGGGGTGCCGCTGACCTCTGGATTCCTGAGCAAGGATTCGATACTTGCAGGCACACTTGCCTTCGGCAGTCTGACTGGTCACTACATTGTTCCGATTGTCGGTTTCTTTGTCGCCGGATTGACTGCGTTCTACATGTTTCGGCTCGTGATCCTCACGTTCTACGGTGAGCACAAGGACTCACATCGTGCCGAGCACATTCACGAGTCCCCCAAGATCATGACGGTGCCGTTGACGATCCTGGCAATTCTCTCCTTCTTCATCTTCTACAGCTTCAATCCGTTCAACGCGGCGGACGGGTGGATCAGCAAAGCATTGGAGCGTCCCGAGAGCGTTGTGCCGGCGAGCGTTGCTGCAGCATCGACTGAGGTTTTTGAGGAGGCGCATCATCACGCTCACAACCCGGCCATGATGCTCTCGCTGCTCGTAGCGGGCATCGGGATCGCTGTTGCATTCGCAACATACTATTGGAAGAAGATCAGTGCGGACAAAGTCGCGGAGAGTCTCACTCCTGTCCACAAGTTCCTGCTGAACAAATGGGGTTTTGATGATTTTTACATGGGGGTTGTTGTCAATGGGACGCTGGCGATGACAAGAATGTGGAAATGGTTTGACGACAACATCATCGAT
>DPLS01000417.1:1238-4462 GCA_003541875.1 Bacteroidota bacterium
GCGTTGTCAACGGTGCAGGCTCGATCACGAAAGCCACCTCGTTCATCAGCGGCAAATTCGACAATGTGGTGATTGACGGATTAGTGAATCTAACAGCCTATCTCTCAGGCTTCAGCGGACTTGTGCTGCGAAAATTTCAAACCGGCAAAGTGCAGACGTATATTGTCTTTGCCGTGTTCAGCGTGATGATATTCTATTTTGCTTTTCGGTTGTTCTAATATGCAGTTTCGCCTGGATAAATCGGCTGTTCGGATAATTAACAAGAGGGATCAGGTGAACGACTTCGCCTATTGGTCAGGTCGTCCTGTTACAGAGCGGTTAGCCGCTCTGGAATTTCTCAGGCAGCAGTTCTATAACTACACCGATGAATCTGCATCCAGACTTCAAAGAGTTTGTTCGATTACTCAACAATCACGGCGTTGAGTATCTCGTTGTAGGCGGATACGCAGTTGTCGTGCATGGCTACATAAGAGCCACAGGCGATATCGACATCTGGATTCGGCCGTCACTTGATAATGCAACGAAGGTCGTTCAAGTGCTGAGGGAATTCGGCTTTGGATCTCTCGGCTTGACAGTAGCGGAATTTCAGAAGAATGACACGATCGTTCAATTTGGGCATCCACCACTACGAATTGATTTGTTGACAACCCCAGAAAAGCTCTCATTCGACGAGTGCTACGCGAAGCGGTTGCAGATAGAGGTTGAAAAGGACTTGATTCTGAATGTGGTTGATCTCGCGAGTCTCAAAACGAACAAGCGGGCGGTTGGTCGAGCGAAGGATTTGGACGACCTGGAGAATCTCAAGTGAGAACTCGTTGGCAAGAGCGTACTAACATTTCTAGTGCAAGAAGGATAGAATTCACATGGAAATAATGGGAATTGGCGTACTCACCTGGATTACATTCCTGCCTGTACTCGGAATGGTCCTCGTCTTGCTCATACCGAAGGAGCAGCGAAACACCATCCGATGGACTTCATTGGGTATCACGCTTCTCCAAGTTATTCTCTCGATCGCAATCTTCATGAGGTTTGACCGTGGGATGGCAGGTATCAACTCTCTAACGGGGATGCAGTTCGTTGAGAAGGCGACATGGATTGACATCAAGAGTGTGGCGTGGTTCGGTCGTATCCATATCGAGTATTTCCTTGGTATCGACGGGTTGAGCGTGGCAATGGTAATCCTGACGGCTCTTATCAGTTCGGTCGCGGCTATCTCATCCTGGAACATTGAAAAATCCGTGAAGGGCTACTTTGCCCTGTTTCTGCTCCTCGATGCAGGAATGATGGGCGTGTTCGTATCTCTTGATTTCTTCCTGTTCTACATTTTCTGGGAACTCATGCTATTGCCGATGTACTTTCTCATCGGTATCTGGGGAGGGACACGACGTGAGTATGCGGCGATCAAGTTCTTCTTGTATACTTTGTTTGGCAGCGTGCTGATGCTGCTTGCCATGATCGCCCTCTACTTCAGCGTGAATGTGTTCATCGATCCGAATGGGGTAATCTTCTCTGTCACTGAAGCGATGAAGAGTGGTGCCCAGGGACTCGAGAAAATCCACACGTTCAACATGCTGGCGATGATGGATCCTGCAAACTACGCGCCTGACTCCTTGCTCGCTGGCGCGCACACGACATGGCGCTACATAGCATACATTGGACTCTTCATTGGATTTGCGATCAAGATTCCGAGTTTCCCGTTCCACACATGGCTGCCGGATGCACACGTTGAGGCGCCCACACCGATCAGCGTTATCCTTGCTGGCGTTCTGCTAAAGATGGGAACCTATGGCCTCCTTCGCGTAAGCTTCCCGATGTTTCCGGATGCAATGGTGCATTACTCATGGGAGCTTGCCTTGCTCGGCGTGATCAGCATGGTGTACGGGGCGTTTGTGGCAATGGCGCAAACGGATTTCAAGAAGCTGATCGCGTATTCGAGCATAAGTCACATGGGTGTGGTCACGCTCGGCATGGCATCAATGAACACGCAGGGGATTACCGGTGCCGTGTTCCAAATGTTCAACCACGGAACGATCACTGCAATGCTCTTCCTTATCGTGGGCGTTATCTACGACAGGGCACATACGCGCGGCTTGAATGAGTTCGGTGGACTGATGAACCAGATGCCCAAGTTTGCAGGCGTCATGACCGTTGCCTTCTTTGCGGCACTTGGACTGCCCGGCCTGAGCGGATTCATCAGCGAAGCGTTCTCGCTGATTGGGGCGTTCCAGACGTTCCGCGTCCTGACAATGATTGCCACTGTCACCATCGTGGTGACTGCTGGCTACATGCTCTGGACATTGCAGCGAGTGTTCCTCGGACAATTGCCGGAGAAGTGGAAGAATCTGACCGACATGAATCGCCGTGAGATGGTCATGTTGTGGCCCCTGGCGTTGATCGTGATTTTCCTGGGGATATATCCTTCTCCTATACTCGACCTGATGAACACGTCGATGAACACACTTGCAACGATACTTGACCACGCGCGTGCTGCGACTATGATTGGACTGAACTAGACGGACTTCAAATGTCAGAACAGATTCTCAAGGACCTGCAGTTTTTCTATCCTGAGCTAGCGCTCACAGCGACGCTCTGCGTGGCGATCATTGCCGATCTGATATTCAGAAGAACGTCGATCGTCGTTTCAACGATTGTCATGATGGGCTTGATTGTGACCGGCATCCTCGTGCTTGGACAATCGGAGATCCATGCGTCGATCTTCGGCAACATGGTGGCGGTAGATGCATTCGCGCACTTCTTCAAGCTCGTTATCATCATTACAGCAATCCTGATTGTCGTGTTCTCGCTTGGATCGTCGGAATTGAATACGGCAAAGAGGAAGCTTGGCGAGTACTATGCGCTCCTTGTCGCGCTTACACTCGGCATGGTGTTGATGACTGGTGCAAGCAACCTGCTGATGATGTACCTTGCTTTGGAACTCTCCTCGATCTCATCGTACATTCTGTCTGGATACACGAAGGAAGCGCCAGACTCCAGCGAAGCGTCACTCAAGTACGTCATTTACGGCGCACTCTCCTCTGGCCTGATGCTCTACGGCATTTCGATCATGTACGGATTGACGGGGTCGCTTGACATCTACACCATCAACCAGGTATTGGCTAGGGGTGACTACAACACGATTGCGTTGTTGATTGCCGGCGTGTTGGCGATGGCCGGCTTCGGCTACAAGATCTCTGCTGTCCCGTTCCACTTTTGGACGCCTGATG
>DPLS01000230.1:0-4752 GCA_003541875.1 Bacteroidota bacterium
TCTGGAATTGGTCCCGGACGAGATTCACATCACCCGCAACCAGCTTCAGACCGGCATTCTTGAATGTGGTGCCGGAGTTGTTCGTCAAGGTAACCCAACCGGTGAGATCCAGCTTCGAGCTGCTCTTGTCGAGCAATGCAACATAGTTGCACGTCCAGGAGAGCTGCCCGGCAAGGTAGCTGATTTCACTCTTGTGCTTCCCTTCCTTGTTGTTCATCACCAGCCATTCAAGTTGAGGCTTCAGGATCAAACCTTCGGGCAGGCTTGGCAGGATCAAGCGACCTGCAGGATTGATCTCGATCTTTCCGTTGATCTCCGCGACCATCCCACCGATACTCATGAAAGCCGGGGCAGCATTTCCGTACACCGGCTGAGGAACGTAACCAGTGGCAAGCAACTTCCCGAACACTGAATACTCCTTCTTTGCAGCCTCGTCGTATCGAACGAACTCCACTTCCCTGCCGATGTACTTCTCAAGGAGTTTCGCCTGATGCACCAGGTCGTACTGGTAGTTCTGCTCGAGCACCTTCACGCCGGTGGGATCTGTGACGCTCAGAAAGTGAACCGAGGTACCATCAATTGTCGATGGAATATCAGGTATGACAACGTGGTTCAACCCCCGAACAAGATTCAGAGATCTCTCCTCTCGAATGAGAGAGAGATTCTGATTGTAAATAGTAAGATCTACCGAAGTGCGCTCACCGGCACTCTGACTCCCCTTGTCCTGTCCCGATACCACGAATGCAGCCAAGATCAGTAGTCCAACGATTACAGCATATGTCCTCTTCATGTTACCCTCCTATTTACTTGATGATAGATTGATCCAACCCCAACGGATTAGCCCCTTTTGCTCTTTTCTCAATTCTTCTTATCTTCTGCCATTCACCTCTTGTCAGTTAATGTCATTAACTACTGAAAGGTAAATGAGTCCATCTTTCTTCTTCCTGAATGAAGATGCCCGTATTCTTGACCAGATAAGGAATGGGGAAGAAGAGGCATTGGTGAGGCTCTATGAAACTAACGAGAGGCAAATCCAGTCATTCGTGATGAAGAATAGCGGCACGCAGGACGATGCGAAAGATATGCTGCAGGAAGCAATCGTGATCCTATGGGAGCGAGTGCACACAGGTCGTTACGAACACACTGCCAAGATCAGCACATTCATCTTTGCTACCGTGAGAAACTTGTGGCTCAGGAGGCTTGCGAGGACGCGGCGAGAGAGTCCGCTGGAGATAGACAACGAGACTACTCCGAGCGAGGAGAGTTCTGCGTTGGACGAAATGATCGAGACTGAGCAAGCGGCAGCCGTTGTAGCAGCTCTCAACAAACTCGGAGATCCATGTCGCAGACTTCTCGTACTCTACTATTGGGAAGAGCTTTCAATGGAACAGATTGCTGAACAGATGGGCTTTGCGAACTCCGACACGGCGAAATCAAAAAAGTATCTGTGTAAGAAAGAGCTTCAGAGGCTCCTGGCACATCTTGGATAAATCAATGGCAGGAGATACCAACATACATTGGACTGACGACGGGGAACTTCTCTCGAAGTATGTCCTCCGTCAAATTCCGGCGGAAGAGCGGGCACAACTCGCAGCTCATCTCGGTGTCTGCGAGCAATGTCGGGCAGCGGTAAAACGGGAAAGCCTCATTGCTGCCGGCACAAAGCTGGCGGCGAGGGAGGAATTGAAGGATCGACTGAAATCTCGTCTCGCGTACGACGATCAACGTGCTGCCTTATCGGCGACCAGAACGAAAGGTCATGGGGTTCCATGGGCGCGGATTTCTGGCCTCGCCGCCGCAGCAGTGATCGTCGTTGTCGTAGGAGTATACAACAATTGGTTCAGCACTGACCATCGCCGCATACACTCGATCCCGGAGAATGTCGTCCAGGAACAACAACAGCCCAAGGTTGAGTCAGCACGGAAATCTCAAGAAGCAAGACCGCGCGAGGACGAGCCGCTTCACGAGTCGCTACAAGAAAAAGATTTGGCTCAATCGTCCGCAGGCACTAAAGGGGAATCCTCTGAGAACGAAAGAGCAAGCAATCCCGATTTTCGCGCAGGAGGCAAGAGCAAGAAACAAAGCCCCACAGAGGAGCTGCAAACAAATATCGCCGCCGTACCTGCAACCGGGGCAGACGTGAGAGCAGGCGCAGCAGAGGAAATGAAATTGGAATCAGACATGCGCCTGACAGACCAGGCGATGATCGCTCCTCCGCAAGCTTTCTGGATTGAAGGTCATATTATCGCCTCCGCGACCACCCAAGACGAATACACGAATGAGCAAGCGGCATCTTCGAAGGTAGGACAGTATTCGTTGCTTAAGCAGCGACCCATTGAGGGGAAAAAGGATGTCAAAAGTCTGCAGCTTTCAGAGATCGACGGAACAATCACGAACATCTTCCTGAACCAGAAGCCATCCTCCTCACTTCCACCTGCCCGCCAAGCTCGGCGGACACATTCAGGAATTGTTCAGACGTTCGTTGAGAACAGAGCCGACAGCATTCACATCACTCTCTATCTCGATTCAATTGCTTCGGAGACATCGCTCCGGTCAGAGAACATCGAGACAATCGGCAGTGACTCTCTCGTCCTCCATCTCCCCAATCAACGCGTCGGCCTGAGACTCCCCTCTGCTCTGGTCGGTCAGGTAAAATCGAAAACAAAGCGGTAAAATCGCCACGGGTTAGGAGCCTTCCAAGTTAGTTCCAGGTGACCCGCGGTAAACTCTCAAAAGAAGATGTTGAAAGTGACCCTCACCAGATATATCTTTTTGCCAAAGAGCCTGATGGGGGAGGGTCTAGCAACAACGCTCTTCAAAGAGGGAGTGAACGAATGAACAGCCTATTCCAAAAAATGTGGGAACCGACGAGGGGCTTCCTGGAAAAGTACTTCATCCTCGTGGCCGCGGTGGTGATCTACTCCTATTACCTGCTCACATCAATCAACCTGATCGAGAACAGCAGCACCAAGAGAGGTTTTCTGGACTACCTGCTGCAGTTCGATTCACTCATCCTGATGTGGGTTATCGCAGCGGTCTTCATTCAATTGCAGAAATACCGGAGGGAGAAAAAAGAGGAGCAGGATTACCGGCAGAAGATCCAGTTTGAGTTTGACCGCCAGCGCATCCATCTGCAGTTGCTTGACGAGATCACGTCGTTGTTGCAGGATAACGTCAACAATCCGCTCGCTGTCATCTCGATTACTTCGCATACGATCCGAAGGAAGTTCGAGAATGACGATGAGATACTGGGATGGCTGGATCGTATCGACGCTTCTTTGCAGCGAGTGCATGCGACGATCAACGACATAAAGGCGTATCAGACACAGAAGATCGTCAAGCAAACCTCGAAACAGGCAGAAGCACTCCTGGCATAGCTTTACGCTAGTGTCCTCTTCCCTGCATCATGTCGAGAGCATGCAGCAACCACGGGAAGAGAATGTCGAGAGCGTCTTTGACAGCTCCCGGTGAGCCGGGGAGGTTGACGATCAACGTTTTACCTCGGACACCCGAGACCCCGCGTCCGAGCATTGAGTACCGCGTCCGCTCCTGTCCATGAGATCGAAGAAACTCTTCCACTCCCGGAAGCGCGCGCGCTATGACCTTTGACGTCGCTTCAGGAGTTACATCCCGAGGGCCTAGACCCGTTCCACCAGTCGTCAGAACCAAATCGAGCCCATCTTGATCACACAAACTCACTAGCTTCTTCTCGATTCGTTGATGATCATCGGGAAGCACATCAAAGCTGGTGACTTCAATCCCCATCTGATTGAGCCGCTCCCTGATTGTCCTGCCGGAAAGATCCTCGCGTTCCCCCTCCGAGACCGCATCAGAGAGCACCAGCACTCCGGCTCTGATATTCTTGCTGCCGGGCTTTGAGAAGTCTGACTTCCCCCCTTTCTTTTCGATCAGAGTGACCGGCCCGATCTCCATGGTCTCATCAATACCCTTGAGCATGTCATAGAATGTGAGCGCAGCAATGCTCGCTGCGACAAGCGCCTCCATCTCAACGCCGGTCTTCCACACCGCCTTGACCTCTGCAACAAAATGCACCGACGTCTCCCGCACCGCAACATCAACTGCCACAAAATCAAGAGGGACCTGATGACAATACGGAATGATCGTGCTCGTGTTCTTTGCAGCCTGAATAGCAGCTATCTTGGACACGCCAATTGGATCGGCTTTGGGCACATTGCCGGAACGCACTGCAGCAATTGTCTCAACTCGGCAACTGATGGAACTCTTTGCCTTCGCGGTCCGGAGAGTATTCGGTTTGTCGGAAACGTCTTTCATGCTGGGTTCAGATATAGAGAATGACCGTTTGTGAAACGCGACGAACGCACGATGGGCTTAAGGTCACAGGAACTCGATCTCCACTCTATCCCCTTTGTGGAGTGTAGCAGCATCTTCGGGAATTATCATGAGGCAGTTGGCTTTCACCATCGAGCTCATAGCGCCTGAACTCTGGGACCCCGTGGCCGAAACGCGAAGTTCACCTTTTCGCTGCACTGCGACCCCACGGAGGTAGTGCCGCTTGCCGTCGGACTTGGAAAAATCATGATCAAGAAGAGCTGAAAACGTCATAGGCTGAACGTCCTGCCAGCCACACATTTTGAGAAGAGCAGGGCGAACGAACTGCAGGAAGGTCACGCTCGTAGAGACTGGATTTCCGGGAAGCCCAAACACAAGCACCTTTCTCCATTTCCCAAACAGAAGCGGTTTGCCCGGCTTGATATTCACTTTCCAAAATTT
>DPLS01000230.1:5073-6596 GCA_003541875.1 Bacteroidota bacterium
GTCACAAGCAACACATCGGAATCGAGGCCTGCCTTAATTCCTTTCCGCAACCGACTTTTCGTGTCCGGGGCTATTCCAAGAAGCTTGGGTATCCCACCTGCTCCTTCAACATACCCGGCAAGTGCATATGAGCTGCTGCAGCGGATTTGGCCCCTCTTTGGTTTTTCAGTGATACCTACAAGCTCATTTCCAGTGGGAAGAATACTCACACGTGGCTTTCTTCGCACCCGGAGGCGGGAGTAGCCGCACGCAGCGAGCACGGCAAGTGCCGCCGACGTGACTGGCATTCCACTCTTCAGCACTATTTGTCCACGTCTGATATCCTCACCACGTGATCGAATATGCTGGCCTGGCTTCGGGGATTCAAGGAACCGAACTCGCTCCGTTTCGCATTCCACTACTTTTTCAATTGGCACAACAGCATCCGCTCCCTTTGGAATTAGCGCTCCCGTCATCACTCGCACAACCTGGCCGGACGTGACCTTTCCCGCAAAGGCTCGCCCTGCACTTGACTCACCAATAACCTTCAGTGTACGCGGATGCTTCGCAGAGGCACGTCTCAAGTCGGATGAGGCGACCGCAAATCCATCCATGGAGCTGTTATTGAATGGAGGTAGATCCTGGCTGGCTATTATGTCGTGACTCGGAACTCGCCCGAGAGAATCGAGAAGCGATACGTTCTCCACCGCGAGCAGGGGAGCGTTTTCCAGAACGATCTTAAGAGCTGAGGATGCGTTGATCATCGCAAGTAGAGGAGACTGCACATCATGATGGAATTGAGACTAATCTCCAGAATCTCCCTCAGAAAATCAATTGCACTGTGAGATTGCCGCCGGAATTCGGCTCGATTGGGGATGTTGAATGGCTCAAGAGAACCGACCGATGTGCCCAAGGCATCGGTTAGATGCTATGCAGGACTCTTGCCTCTGCGCTTCTGCAAAATGGACAGAACTCGTGCCCCTTTAGGTCGAGTTCTTCAACATACGAGGCCGCGTGCATAACACAGTATTGCAGCGTACAATGGACAAGTCCGAGGGTATGGCCGAGTTCGTGGATGGTGACCTTTCGCAGCCGTTCAATCATCAAATCCTTGTTGGGAGGAAGTCCATACAACTCATTGCGGAAACGATGATAGGAAACCACGGCAGCATCTCCGCCGAGCGCCGCCTCGCCGAAGACGTAAGTGAGAATCGGCATGAAGAGATCGCGCTGCGTTACGCCAACAATGTGGATATCACTGTTCGATCGGAGTATTGCCCCAGTGCGCGGCATGGATAGGAACGGACTCAACTGATGGAGTATGGCCGTTGAGTTGTATTGCCCCCGTTGCACGTCGTAGAAGGAGCTAAGCGGAATGGAGCCACTGCGGACTTTTGCGGGAACCTTGAACGCATCCTGCAGTGCGGGACAAATACTCTCGAGCACGTCAGGTTCTGCATCGCCCAGCGGCTGGAGCTCTATCGCCTTCATCGGTTCCGTTTCAGTCCGAATTTCTGGATCTTGTGATAGAGCGTCACCCGGTC
>DPLS01000230.1:6853-11537 GCA_003541875.1 Bacteroidota bacterium
ATGTCCAGAATGGAAGCACTGCGGCTGATGTTCCACCCGGTCTCCGCAAGAACCTCTTCGATATACCTGTGCTCGACATCCTCGAGTCGTCGTCCGGAAGCGGTGGAAGCAACAAGCATCTGGAGGGGAAGGTGCTCTTTCTCAATCATCGGACCTCCGCTGACCACCACGGCACGCTCGATGGCATTTTCCAGCTCACGAACATTGCCTGGCCATTCATGTCCTCTCAGTGCAAGCATTGCGTCCCGACTAAAACCCTCCACCTTTTTGTTCATTGCCTTCGTGTACTTTTCCAGAAAGTAGTGCGCCAGCTTCGCAACGTCTCCCTTGCGACTGCGGAGTGGAGGAATGCAAATTGGGAAAACGTTGACGCGATAGAACAGATCTTCGCGGAATGAACCATCCTTCACTGCTTGCTCAAGGTTTTTATTCGTCGCACAAATCACTCTGAAGTCCGAAGAGATCACTTCACTGCCGCCGACTCTCATGAACTGCTTCGTTTCTATGACACGCAGCAGATCCATTTGTGTCTTGGGGTCTATGTTCCCAATCTCATCCAGGAAGAGTGTTCCACCATCAGCAAGCTCAACTTTTCCCTTGCGCCGATACTGCGCTCCGGTGAAGGAGCCCTTCTCATGTCCGAACAACTCGCTCTCCAAAAGTGTTTCGGTCATCGCCCCGCAGTTTACCGTCACCAGCGGAAAATACTTCCGTGGGCTTCTATTGTGGATCGCGCGCGCAATAAGCTCCTTCCCTGTTCCACTCTCCCCGCGAATCATCACGGTCGTGTCAGTTGGGGCCACTGTGTGCACAAGGTCCATCACCTTCATGATCTCGGGTGAATCACCAATAATCTCGTCACTGCCTGTCAGTTCAGTTACTGCGTCTCGCAGCCTCTGGTTCTCCTTGAGGAGTTCCTGTTCCTGAAGGATTTTGTCGATGAGGTGATCGAGATAGTCCGGGTCGATTGGCTTTGTCACGTAATCGTAGGCCCCATCCTTCAGAGCTTTAACCGCAGTGTCTACAGCCGCGAAGGCGGTAATGATGACGACGGCAATATGCTTGTTGGTTTCTTTCACCCTGTG
This sequence comes from Bacteroidota bacterium, assembly GCA_003541875.1. Lineage (GTDB taxonomy): Bacteria > Bacteroidota > Ignavibacteria > UBA10030 > UBA6906 > UBA11986. The sequence goes on from DPLS01000230.1 coordinate 7,939, forward strand.
GAGGAGTTCGATGCCATCCATACCAGGCATTTTTATGTCGACCAACATGATGTTCCAGTTGTTGGTCTGCAGCTTCCTCAATGCATTCGCTGCATTGTCTGCAGACTCCACCCGGTAACCCTCCTCGGCAAACCATTTCGAAAGAGATTCCCGGACGATCAACTCATCATCAACAACTAAAATCCCCACATCATTCTTGTTCATAGCTCATTTCCTCTTGCGTTATTGCAGTACCTAGTGCTCTTGTGTTGCGTGGACTTCCTGTTTTGACGGAAACGTCAGTGTGAATGATGTTCCCATTCCTTCAGTTGAATCAACAACTATCGACCCGTGATGACGTTCCACAATCCCATACACGACCGCCAGGCCAAGGCCAACACCTTTTCCTTCAGATTTCGTCGTGAAGAACGGCTCGTAGATATGAACCTTCACTTCATCACTCATCCCACAGCCGGTATCACTCACCTGCATGATGATCTTCTCTGAATCAGCCGACCTTCTGACTTCGACATTCAGTCTATTTCCTGTTGTTCTTCCCGAGGTATCTGTCATCGCTTCGATGGCGTTGGATACCAATGCGATGAGTGCCTGTTGTATCTGATTCGAATCACACTCCATCGCCATATCATCCGGACACGAAACGCTGAATTCAATTGAATTCATCTGTGCGTGATGGTTCATCAGCATGACGCACCTATCCACGATAGTTTTCACTTGCACCAGACCGAATGATCCTCCCCGATGCCGGGCGAACACTAGAAGGTTTTTCACGATGTTCCCACACCGGAGAGCTTCATCGGCAACGAGCTTGAGTTCCTCATGCATCTGCTCAAGGTCCTTCGTTGAGAGCGTCTGTCGTTTCAGCCGCTTCATCATCAGCTTCGCAAACGTGAGAATCCCCTCAAGCGGGTTGTTGAGTTCATGCGCTACCGTTGCAGCAAGATTTCCGAGAGAGGCCATCTTCTCGACTGTAACCATGTGCTTGTGTGCCCGCTCAAGATCGGCCGTCTTCTCTTCGACCTTGTGTTCAAGAGTGTGAGACCAGGCGGTAATCTCCTCTCGTGCTTTGGCAAGATCTTCAGTCATCCGGTTGAACGTGTGGGCAAGTTCCCCCAACTCATCCATGGATGATGTCTCAAGCTTTTGATCCAGACGTCCTGATGAAACCATCTTCATTCCCCCCATCAGCCGCTTCACAGGCCGGTTGATCACAATCCAAATGAAACCGCCAGAGACCACGGAGATGAGCAGAACCGCCACTCCTGAAAACAGGAGGAGTTGGTTCCTACTTTCGTCTATGTGGGCGTCAATTTGCGCAAGGGACATTTTGACATCGAGGACTCCGAGAATCGTCTTCGAGTTGGGATGCGCATGACACTCGGCGTCTGAACATTGTTGCTCGTTGCGGATCGGGGTGATGAGCCCGATGATACGCTCACCGTTTGGTTTCGTGAAAATACGGGTGAGTTGTGGATTCACATGGGAAATGCTGTCAAGGCGGGCAGACGCATGGCAGATGACGCACGCTTCAGCGTTCAGGTCAACTTTCGTGTGGAGTTCGGTTGAAACTGTTCCAAAAATCACTTCCCCCTGTTTGTTGTAAATCCGTATCCCCTCGAATCCTGGCTCGCCCCCTACCGACGCAACGATGTTGTGCACGTCCTCTTTCTTGTTCAACAACATGCTGTAGCGCGTCGACCTGACAATCACATCGCTTACACGTGTCGCACTCCCGAGGACATTTTCCATGATATGCGACTGCTGGATGCGAACAGCGGCGTACGTGAGGGCAAACAGAATGATCGTCTGAACCGAGACGATCAAGAGGAAGAGTCTGAATGCGATTGTCCGCATGAGCTTCATAGGGACCCCAAAGAGAATTGGCGGACTTCACCCTGTTGAAATATTTCACAATGCGTGCCAGACAACGGCACTGGTGGATCCGCCAATTCAGCAACTAAAGGCGCATTTGGTTTTCAGAGAAGGAAGTCCTTTTTCAAGTCTGGCAAATTTCCCTTTCACTTTGTTGCAGAAATGACAAACCCCAAGGTGCTAGGTCTTTGAGTTCACAGAAGCAAGAATAGCGTTCCCGGCAACATCGTCCAACGCTCTTGTTTCAGCAAGCGAAGGATGAACCGTAACATGTTGCGCGTCAACCTTCCCGAACACCTCAAAATATCTTGCAATGAAGGAGAACGCCACAAACCCGAAAGCGGCAAGCGCCAGTGTTATAGAGAGTTCCTGCCATGATGGGACATATGTCCGTGCCGGCCATTGCTCCATACTCGTGATTGCCGTGTTCATCCTGTGAGCCACAAAGCCCATGAGGACGAGAACCGAGGAATAGAACAGACCTGCTTTGTTTGTTCGAACTCTCTCGAACAACAGGAGTATGAATGGAACGACCACTCCCAACACAATCTCACCAATAAACATAATGCTCTGATAGCTCGGCTCAAAGATGTAATGAAGAGCATCCCGATTGATGAGGTCCTGAATTCGCACCGTGAAGTACAACGCGAGAACCACCACAACAATTTTCGCAAGTTGAGAATGGAGCGGCAGCTCTATCTCTCTGCCGAATGCCCTTGAAGAGAGAAATGATTCGAAAATCGTCATGCACAAACCTGCAGCGACACACGAAATGATGAACAGGAACGGGATGATATTCGAGTACCACAACGGATGCATTCGACTCGGGATAATGAGGAACAACGAGCCGAGTGAAGACTGGTGGAGCGTAGACAAAATCACACCCAGAACAACAAGTGGAATTGTGATCGTCTTGATTACCTTGAGAGCTCGTTTGAGCTTGAAGTGTTCGAGAACCACCGGGCTAAACTCCAGAGCAAGTACCGTGGTATACAACATTACACACCACGCAACTTCGAACATCACCGATCGCGGGTTCCAATAAATGAGTGCATGCCAGATTGCCCACGGTCGTCCAAGGTCTACCATCAGACCCGCAATCACCAAGAGGTACCCAAGAAACGCAGTGAGAATCGTGGGACGCAATATTGGACGGAACTTCTCAAGATTGAATATGTACACTGCTGCGGCAATGGTGAAGCCGCCAGCTGCGAGTCCAACGCCAACGAGGATGTCAAATCCGATCCACAATCCCCAGGGGAATGTGTCTTTGAGGTTGGTCGTAGCCCCAAGGCCAAGGCTGAAGCGCTCGATAGCAGCAACGAGTCCCGCAACCATTAGCACAACTCCAACAACTTTCCAGAATGTGATTTTGAAGAGACCAGGAAATTTCATATTGTCCACCAGAAGTAATGTTTGATTATCTGTCAGAGGTATCCCAGTTCGTCAATGAATTGGACCACCTTCTCCGAGCTGCTTCCGTCGTTCCTCCGCTTCGAACCGTGCAACATCCGTACGTCGCGCGGTTATCCAGTTGATACCGAACAACACGATTCCTGCCGCAACTGTATACTTCGGGATTTGCGAAAGCACACGCCACGAGAGATTTGGTATCGGCTCATCAGGAACGTTCGTGGGGAACCCGAGCTTCTGAAAAGGAATCGCCGAAATGTAGAGAACCGACGTCCCTCCAGCTTCCTTCAGTCCATAGATGCAGTCTATATATT
>DPLS01000230.1:11757-12408 GCA_003541875.1 Bacteroidota bacterium
CTTCCTTCAGTCCATAGATGTAGTCTATATATTGCCCCGGGTTCTCGTTGATGCGTTTCCTTGCCTCACTGATCATCTCATCCCTATTCCCGAAGTTAGTCGCACCAAACTGGCACGCTTCTGCACAAGCCGTTGGTTGGCCAGAGCTCACGCGTTCATAACACATCCTGCATTTTTGAACACGCGGCACCAGACTGCTCCATTCATATCGGGGCACCTCAAACGGGCATGCTTGCATGCAGTACCTGCATCCAATGCACTTTGATTCGTCGTACAGAACTGCACCGGTTTCCATCTTGGTGAATGCACCCACGAGACACGCTGAGACGCACGTCGGTTCACTGCAATGCATACACATTCGACGCACGTGAATTTCGTCGTTGCCAAAATCTTTTAATACTGTATAGTGAGTCGCGGAAAGCTCATGGGCCTCCTCTTCTGGCAAATGGTTCGCCGCAGCACACGCACGTGTACACTCGCCGCAACCTACACATTTTGTAATGTCGATGAGTAACGCTTTCGAGGTGGTCATGACTGGATCTCCTGGCGCTCACCCTGTTTTGCCACTTGTAGGGTTGCAAAGGTATGACCAAAGTCCTCCCAGACGCCCTGTTCAAATTGCTGGAGGACTCCTTCAACAGGAAGCCCTCC
>DPLS01000230.1:12650-15723 GCA_003541875.1 Bacteroidota bacterium
CCCTCCTTCCTGCAACAGCACCGGTTGAGCTTGGCTGGAATTCGTGACGATGAAATCCCGCACAAGTGCGATCTGCTCCCTAAGCCATTCGATTGGCTGTCGAACGATGAATCCCCCCGACCTCTCTGCCTCGCCTACCGAGGGTCTTATTCTTATGAGCCAACCTCTTCCATATGGATCACTCAAGATGAGGGAAGGATTCCTAAGTACCTCTGGATTAGTATCCACGATGCTTCCTTGCACTGGAGAAGCAAGGCGAAGCGTCCGCCCTTTAGCCTCAATCGCAATTTCCGCCGAAGGTACCAACGGATCGCTCTTGCTGGATAAGGCAACCGAATCCACCGCTCCGACCAGCCGACTGAGAAACTCATCGAATCCGATGGTAGCAACACCATCAACGCTTCTTTTCATCCAAGTGTGATTGGTTGATATAGAGACACCATCTGGAATCACAATATCATTTCGATGAGTACGATTAGCTTGGGTCTTGCCACGCATAGCATGCACGAAAGAGCGCGTCCTGTGTTTTTGGACTAGATGATCAAACACCAAGAACAATATCAATGTGAATAGAACCAAAAGAACCGTCATGATAGTATCTCCTCGAAAGAGTCTGAATCGTCATTGTGAAGACAGCAAGTATTTTCAATCGGTCTGGAAAAAGCGCCTGGCTATTGTGCGCCACTCATCGTCCGAACACTTGTCCGCAAGGTTCTGCAGCAACACCCCACCCTCTTGGTACATCAGTGCGGGGGTACCAGAAAAGAAACTGGCAAGCTCAGACCTTTCCGCATCTTGCCACTTGCTGGCAACTTTGCCAGTAAACAAGTTGTGCAACTGAAGGTTGACCTTCGACGGACGAACTCGAAGCAGCCAGCCATCACCGTAGGGTGAGCTGTTAACAAGCGACGGGTTGTTCAACACCATTTCGTTTTTCTCAATGACCCAGCCAGTCACAGGACTCCGCAGTGGTACTGACCTTTGGCCATGCCGCACCGTCCACCCAACTTCGCCCTGCCGCACTCGACAGAGCAGCCGCGGCAATCTCACTTCATCGATTGACCCAACCAAGGACTGCCCAAAATCGTCCAAGCCAACAAGGACATCACCGTCCTGAGTGAGTCTCAGCCAGCCGTGGCCCGGATGGACATAACGTTTGACCAGAACGGGCTTGGCAACTTCTTTTGGTTTCTCTTTTTGTATCATCCTAATCAGAATGATGATGGTCGCAACCACCAAAGCAAGAATGAGCGACATGAGCACCTCCTTATGAATCTGTTTGCTTCAACCACATATAGTCACCACCAAGAAGCCTGCCAGAAACTTGACTCCCGAACAGCACTTGCAAAATATTGCTACAGATGAAATTGGAAACTGTAGCAAAATTAGCCACGTGTCTGCTAAATAATGAATGTCACAAAATGCATCATCCAATGTTCAGGCAAAGGTTGATTTTGGCATTTGTGCTTTGGTAAATAATGAGTTAGAAGTGTGTTGAGAAATATGATGGCCAGAGTTGAAGAAATCGCCAATGACGTCTGGGATACTGATGGAGGTAATCCATCAGAATTGGAAAGGGGAAATGAGTCGGTGAGTTAGCTAGAAAGGGGAATCCACAGAGGATGCGACGTTTGTAGGCGAAGAAGTCTTTGTTCTCGTAGCATGAGTGCTAGTTCCCTTTCCAAGGGTACCTGCTTGCCCGTCTCAGCAAGCGCAAGAGAATCGAAGTGCCGAAAAAGCCCACCAAGACCTCAATCCCATTCCATCCTGCTCCGCAGCGACTTAATCTGACTGACATGGTGCCGACCATGCCATGCATAGAGCTGCAACAAGAAATCAACCGAGATGACCCCATGCTCGAGATGCTGCAGAGTCCGAAGGAAATCACTTGGCAAAAGGGAACGAAGGAGCATGACCCATCGATAGTGGAGAGACTCCAGAAGGATAAGAGAACTTTCCACAGGTGCCTTTCGTGCATCAATAAGCTCAGCCCAAGCCCTTTCATCGTACGGCTTGATAGTGGGATGGGATTCTGTGAGAGCGAGTCTTGTCCTCACGTAGGCGTTCATGTGACTATCAGCGAGGTGATGAACAACCTGGCGAACGGTCCATCCACCCGACCGGTACGGTGCATCAAGCCTCTCTGACGAAAGACCAGCTACTGCGGCTCCCAGTTGAACTGGGGCATCAGCTATCTGTTGAATAAGAACGATTCTGTCGGCGTCTGAGGAATCAGGCACGCGCTGGAACTTGCCGATAGGATATCTTGGGTCTGACATCTAAGAATGTCCTCTCAGGAAATTGTTGAGGCAAGAAGTTGGGAGTACTCACAAAGATACGGAAAGAGAACCGTCTTCCCAAATGCGTCTATCCTCCACCCACTTCTCCAGCAAAGATATTTTAAATCGGGGCAAGGCTGGTGCAATCATCCATTTCTATCACATTCTTGCTTATTGGGTACATTCTTCATTATATTCCAGTGGCTTCAAAACGAACCCACCGTTCTTTCCTACGGAGAGTTTTCTTCAACTTGTCCCAGAGACGTTACTTTGCAATCATTCGGGCGAGGAGGGGGTGCTATTCAATCCAATTAAGCTCGCTAAACGACTCAACTCATAACTAAGAGGTCAACATGTCTGAGTATGTGAACAACCTAATTAACCAAGTAAGAATGAAGAATTCGAACGAGCCAGAATTCCTTCAGGCTGTGCAGGAAGTGATGGGTTCGCTCGACCTCGTCCTTCAACGGCATCCCGAATATCGCACTGCAAAAATACTGGAGCGGATGGTGGAGCCCGAGCGTGTCGTCTTGTTTCGTGTACCGTGGTCTGATGATCAAGGCGAAATCCATATCAATCGCGGTTTTCGCGTCCAGATGAACAGTGCGATCGGACCATACAAGGGTGGGCTTCGCTTCCACCCTTCAGTCACACTTTCCATCCTCAAATTCCTCGCATTTGAACAGGTATTCAAAAACAGTCTGACTTCCTTGCCAATGGGCGGAGGCAAAGGAGGATCCGATTTCGACCCGAAGGGAAAAAGCGATAGCGAAGTGATGCGCTTCTGCCAAAGC
>DPLS01000352.1:0-4817 GCA_003541875.1 Bacteroidota bacterium
GAGATGAACGATTGATGAGCACTCTCGGGAAGAACCACGCCGCGAATGCTGAGACGATTCGTGACATCGTCGTCTCGGAAGTCAAGAAGTTCGCCGGCACTGCAACACAACATGACGACCAGACGATTGTTGTTGTGAAGGTAAGAGCTGAACAAAGTTCAATCAGCAAAGGTTGAATCGCGTAGTGTTAGTTGTTGGCGCCCGGTCGCAGATCAGGGTCCTGGCCATTTGGCTTCTCGTCTTTCTTCCTGGTATGCACCAGAAGAAGTAACACCCCAGCAAAGACCAACGTGTCCGCCAGATTGAAAACTGCCGTGCGGACGACGCCGAAACCCACGCTGATGTAGTCAACAACTACTCCGTCTCTTGTAAGACGGTCGATCAGATTGCCCAGACCGCCCGCAACAACCAGCGTCCAGGCAATTGTCTGCATTCGATTCGTTTCACGACTCAACATCACATACGCCAGTATGCCGCAAAGAAGAAAGCCGACGGCGACAACGAAGATCCAAAATCGAAGCCCGGCAGAAAGCGAAGCCCCGATGCTCAACATCACTCCTCTGTTCTCTGCATACTGCAACCGGATGAAGTCTTCCAAAAGCGAAACCGGAAGTGAGTATTGGAGAGAGATTTTTGCTACGTACTTCAGGATCTGATCGCACCCGATCGAGAGCAGAAGGACTGTTGCAATGGTTGCTATCTTTGAAGAAGATTTCATACAGTTCGGGACTGACTCGTAAGACTGACGGCTCTGAAGAACTCAGCGAGTTTCCGTTCGTCCAGTCTTCCGTCGGCGCGAACACCGCTGCACACATCCACTCCGAATGGCCCGACCTCAGCAATGGCTCTGCCGACATTCCCTGCGTGCAGACCTCCAGCAAGAAAGACCGGGACATCGACCCTCTCGCGGATCATCCTGCTGATAGCCCAGTTGTGCGTGCGACCTGTGCCCCCGAGTTCTTTCACAACCAACTCTGGATTACCAGAATCCAGCAGCAATGCATCCACACAAGGAGCAACCCTGTTGGCCTCCTCTATTGATTCCTGACCACGCACATGAATTACCTGGACGAGCGCGATTCCCGGAAGAGCTTGCCGCAACTCGGCGTACACATGAGTGGGAACGGAATCAACAATCTGAATGGCGTTTGTGCCGCAACGATGTTGCTGAGCAATGATGAAAGTTGCGTCCTGTTTGCTCGTGAGCAGGAATGAAGAAACGCCCGGCGGGACCGTTGCCGCAATTATGGCAATCATCTCTTCCGAAATAACACCCGGCCCGCTCGGCATCGCCGACACCAATCCGATTGCAGACGCCCCGCATTCAACGACAATCCTCGCTTCATCAACGCTGTTGATGCAGCAGATTTTGATCCGAAGTGTGGACGAGGGCTTCATGACATTCTTAGGGCAACGATCTTGGGCAGGCGAAGATACCAGCGCGATTACGATCCTCGGGATTCAAACTGTTTGCGAAACTGGTCGGGCACTGGAACTACTTTTCTCATTACATAGTTGAAGAACACGAGACCGGTCTTCGCGCGGGCGACTTCCTTGCCGGAGCTTTTGTTGGTCACCCGGTAGATCAACTCAAAGCCGGAGCCCGCTATGTCTGCAACTGCAACCTCAATAGTCAGCACATCACCTTGGAATGCTTCAGACTTGTACATGATTGAGGCATCACTCATTATCATTCCCACCCCATCAACATCCAACTCGCTCCAGCCGTGGACCCGCAGCATTTGCACCCTCGCTTCGTGCAAGAGAGAAAGCACGGCATCATTGCCAAGATGCCCACCGTAATTGATGTCATCAATGCGGACAGGAAGTTCAGTCCTGAATTGAAATACAGGCGGCAGATCAATCCTTAGTCTTGCCATGAAAAGCCTTCTCTGCTTCTCGGTTCAGGAAACATGCAGAATGAGCGAGGATGTGAGAGCGACATTTGTTGCCGCCCTTCCAGTTACATTGGAAGACTGGACAGGTATTTGGGAAGATGTAGTCAGTTCTTCACTGCCAATGTCAGGCCATCAGCAAGCGGGATGATGCTGACTGTAACGCGAGGGTCATTCTTAACGTAGGCGTTGAACGCCCGAATGGCACTCGTTTCCGAATCCTGCATGTCTGGCTCAACTACTTTCCCCGACCAAAAGAAATTGTCTACCATGACCAAGCCCCCTTGTCGCAGGAGTCGCAACGCGTACTCGTAGTAGCCAACGTAGTTCTCTTTGTCCGCATCGATGAACACGAGATCGAACTTACGCTCCTGCCCCTCGGCGAGAAGTTGGTCAAGCAAGTCCAAAGCAGGCCGAACATGTAGCTCGACACGATTCTCGACGCGGGCTTCTTTCCAATACCGGCGAGCAATCGTCGTCAACTCTTTGCTGATATCACAGGTGACAATCCTTCCGTGCGGAGGGAGAGCCATCGCCATGCAAAGTGAACTATATCCGGTGAATGTTCCAAGCTCCAACACTGACCGTGCACCCATCAATTTCACCAGCAGCCCCATGAACTGCCCTTGCTCCGGAGCAATTTGACATTCTGCATCCGGACCGGCCGCAGTTTCTTCCCGCAGACGAACGAGAACGGACGGTTCGGGCGGTAGAATGGAGACCAGATAACGATACAATTCGTCTGTCAGAGCTAAGGTCTTGCGAGACATTTCGAATACCTTAATCCAATGTTGCCAGCAAACCCCCACTCCAAGTTGAATAACGGGAACCGAAAAAGCAAGACCGAAGGACCTCTTCTTCACAAGATAGTCATGAGTTGAGGCCTACCATACGCTGTATCGCATCAGATTCATAGATGTTCACACCGACGCGATACGACTTGGCAGCTGCGACCATGGCTTCTGCTACCGTCACAGCTTTGATTGGATGGTACTTGTGCCATGGACCGATCATGAAAAGCGAGAGCATCTTCATTACCACGATTCCGAGCTTCTCGCCCTGTCTGGATTCCCGTCTGTCACCAAGAAGAATTGATGGGCGGAAAATATGGGTCGTCGCAAATGAAAGCTCGATGACAGCCCGCTCTACATCGCCCTTTACTCTGTTATAGAAGATCCTCGAGCGCGGGTCGGCACCTATCGCAGTCACGATCAAAAACTGCGTTGCGTCTTGAGACACAGCAATCTCCGCAACCCTGAGTGGATAGCCGTAGTCAACCTTTCTGAACTCTTCCTGCGAACCCGCCTTCTTGATTGTTGTTCCGAGACAGCAGAACACATCCTTGGCGCGCATGAGTGATACAAAAGGTCCGAGATTGTCAAAATCGACATGATGTTGCTCCAATTTAGGATGATCCAACATCAATCGGCGGCGTGCAAGCACGACGACTTTTTCATACTCATCATCTGCCAGCAACAGCCTAAGCAGGGATTCGCCGACAAGTCCTGTGGCTCCAACGAGCAGAGCTGTTCTCTTCATTCCCATAATTGCAGCGGACGAACTACCAATAGTTAAGTCTTGCCAGTCTATTCCTTACTTACCAACCTCCGGAAGACCCACCTCCACCGAAACTCCCACCACCTCCTGAGAAACTTCCGCCTGAAGAAGATGACCATGAAGAGCCTGAAGACGACCAGCCACCTGCTGCTGAAGATACCAGAAAGCCACTCTTGGTAATTCTCTTCAAGAAATTGGCGCCACCAGCACTCTTGAGAAGCCAGAACTTGAGAATCAGAAAGCCAATCGCATAGGTGCCAAAGAGGGCAAGACCGGGCACCATGCCAAGGATCGCCGGAGGAAATGCACCCCAGAAGGGTAGGAGGAACACATATAGGAACCAACTGACGAACCCTTTCGAGAGCAATGCGATGACAGTAAAGATGCCTACGACTACAATGAATATCAGAAAAGCAAAAATCCTGCCTCCTACCTCTCCCCATTCCGCCGCCTCCGGCTTGTATGAACCTTTAATCGCACCTAAAATCGCGATCACACCTGCCCGTACACCGGCATCATAGTCGCCATCCCGAAAGCGTGGAACAATCTCGTGCCTGATTATCATGCCGCTGGTTTGGTCCGTGAGATCACCCTCCAATCCTCTCCCCACTTCAATCCTCACTTTTCGATCCTCCTTGGCAACGAGAAGCAACACGCCGTTGTCTTTTCCTTTCTGGCCCAGCTTCCATGTCTCCGCAACCTTAATGGAGAATTCTTCGAGCGATTCACCTTCAAGACTCAGAATGATGAGCACTGCAACCTGGTTTGAGGTAGAGTCTTCATGGGCCTTGAGGAGTGACTCAAGCTCAGCATGTGTGGAGTTTGACAGGATCCCGGCAACATCATTCACACGACCGGCAAGAAACGGGACCTCGGTGGCGTGGACTGTCACTGCGACAAAAAGAACGGCCGACGTAACAATCACTCTCCAAATTCGTTGCCTCATGAAATTCATCGGTCTCCGATGCGGAGGTTGTCTGGCAATTCATCTTTGTCATCAGCTGGCCGACGGAAGCCATGCGCCTCAAGCAATCTGCCACATTCCCTGATTGCGGCAACAAGTCCGTCTGTCGCCTTGCCCTCCCTTATCCCAGAGACAATGAGTTGTGTGACTCCATCCCAATCGGATTGTTGCACCTTCGCGTTGATGCCCGAATCTCCCAACACGTGCACCTTGCGTTCGAGCAAGCTGAGGAAGATCAGTATTCCCGTTCGGTCCCTTGTTGCGAACACCTCTTCGGCGATGAAGGCCTGCAACGCCCGCTGATGTACACGCATATCCATAAGATGCCTTCCTGCGAAGAGACGCTGTAGCGGTGAAACGAAATGCGTAAGCAATGCTCCAGCAGCCGAAGCCAACATCGC
>DPLS01000352.1:5136-9702 GCA_003541875.1 Bacteroidota bacterium
AAAACGCCAGCGCGCCATTCGGCAACCTCGTATGCGTCACTCATGTCAACAACGTACGGCACAATTTCCCCTGACGTCTTACCTTCTGCCTCTTCAACTGCCACTTTGATGCGGATAAGGTCCGATTCGGAAAACAACTTTGAGGGTTTCAACATGGCATCTCGTTCTCTGTTTTGTCTAAAGTGCTCACCGACCAATATCTTCATTCCAAATTTCTGGATGCGTTCTGATGTACTCACCAAGCATTGAGATACATTCCTTAGAATTCAAGTCAACAACGGTAACGCCACTTTGCTTCAGCCATTCAACGCCACCTTGAAAGTTCGCCGACTCGCCCACAACAACCGTCCCAATGTTGAATTGTCGAACCAGTCCGCTGCAGTACCAGCATGGCGCAAGCGTTGTCACCATGATTGTATCACGATAGCTCTTTTGTCGGCCTGCTTTCCTGAATGCATCGGTCTCTCCATGAACCGAAGGATCGTTCTCCTGAATGCGGCGGTTATGCCCTCTCCCAAGCAGACTGCCCGCCCCGTCAAACAGCGCCGCGCCAATGGGGATGCCTCCTTCGGCAAGTCCGAGCTTCGCTTCGGCAATCGCCACGGCGAGGAGCCTGACATAATCAAGAGAGCTGTTGGGCATTGTCTGATCAGAAGTATTTGAGATAGATGCCGACTGCGATGCCCACCACTGCAACCACAATCAAGATAACAAGTATGACTTTCTTGACGATCTTGAACAACCCCCACAACACGAGCAGTCCAGCTGCGATCAGACCGTACATCAGGATTTGTTCACTATCCATGTTCTGTCCTCTCTTGGGCTGCTAGCGAGCGCCTCTTTTCTTTTTCTCGATAAACACTTGAGCATCGACGGGCGTCGCGCAGATTGGACACGCATACCGGCGCGTCGTCTCGTTGAAGTCCGGCTCATGAACCTGTTTGCAGTTCGGACACCGCACGATTATGGGCTTGTCGTCAGAAGGTTTGGACATGGTTCAGCATCCGCCGATGTCGGTGTCAGTTGTTCTCGTCATCCTACAATTTCATTCGACTACTGCGGTACAGATGTTTACTGTTCTTTTCGATTGTCCTCTCGCTATCTCGTCTTCGCGTAGCAATAGCAATCTCTCGGTTCGCTACTTATGTTAGGAAGGACGATCCACCTTCGCAGGATGCCCTCGCACTTCATGCCAGCTTTCTGGAGGACCCTCGCCGACCCACCGTTTTCCACATCAGTTACAGCCCACACACGGAAGATAGACTCTTGGTCCAACGCGCAATCTGCAAGTGCCGCGACAGCTTCAGTCATGATGCCCTGGTTCCAAAACGGAACAGCCAAAACGTACCCAAGATTGGCACCGGTCTGCTCGAGACGAAGGCCAATCATTCCCATGAGCGCAGCTTTTTCCTTCGACTCGATGACCCACGCGAAATCATGGCCGCCTTCCCAGTTCCTCAGGCACTGTTCCAGAAATGTGTTCGTCTCTTCGATGCTCCGGTGGGGACGCCAGACAAGATACTTCGTTACCGCCGGATCCTGTGCATACTCGCGAAAGATCCCGGAGGCGTCCTCTATTGAAGGCTTGCGCAAGACAAGGCGTGACGTGAGAAATCGTTCAGGAGGTTTCATCCCACCGTGAGAAAATGTTTGCAGACCTAATCCGGATAAGTGAACTTGACCTCGATGGCTACGTCAGGATGGAGGCTCTTCGCAACGGGACAGGTGTAGGCTATGCGCTCAAGATATTGCCGCCGCTCCCGTGGTACACCCGGTGCGAAATCGATCCGCACCACCGTCTTTGCAATCCTTCGTGGTGGATCAGTGCTCATATGCTTTTCGACATATAGTCGAGTGCCATCCAGCAGGATATTCTCATTTTGTACCGCAATACCCATTGTGGTGATGATGCACAGGCCATAGCCGACTGTCACGAGGTCAGTCGGCGAGAAACTCTCTCCCCGACCGTGATTGTCAACCGGCGCATCCGAGACAATCTTGACCTGACTTGGATCGTGGGTCGCTTCACATCGAAGCCCACCTTGATAGACAATATGATAGGAGACCATGGGATTTCCGATTGCGGATTTCGATGACGGATCTCAGGGTTGAACTTCCGGCATTCCTGTCAACTCTCTGAGCTTGCGGACTTCCGGACGAGTGAGGCTTCTTGTCGCACCTCGTGCAAGGCCTTCTTTCGTAACGGGGCCATACGCAACGCGGTCCAGCTTCTTCACCACATAGCCGAGTGCCTCGAACATCCTCCGCACCTGTCTGTTCCGACCTTCGTGAATGATGATCCCAATTTCCTTCCCTTTGCTGTGAGGCATCACGTATACTTCTGCCGGTGCTGTTTTTCCGTCCTCGATCCGCATGCCTTTGCGCAACTGGTCAACGTGCTCAAACGTGACCGCGGTTTCGCAAGTAACAAGGTAGGATTTCTGGATTTCAAACTTCGGATGCATCAACCGGTTTGCGAACTCTCCGTCATTGGTGAAAAGGAGTACGCCCGTTGTATTCCTGTCCAGTCGGCCAATTGGATAGACGCGGTGCTTGCTATGCAGGAGTTTCATCACCGTTGTTCTTCCCCGTTCATCGCTCAACGTTGTGATGGTATCTCTCGGCTTGTTCATCACAAGGTAGACGAAGTCATGCACCTGCACAATCTGCTTGCCGTTGATGTAAATTTTGTCACGGCGAGGGTCGATCTTCGTACCAAGGTCACGCACGACCTTGTGATTGATCTCGACCTTGCCTTCGAGAACCATCTCATCCGCCTTGCGGCGCGAGGCGACTCCACACATGGACAAGTAGCGATTAATGCGGATGAGCTCAGCAGGTTCGGGTTTTGGTGTGCGCTTCATAGTCTCTTAGAAAACAAAATGGGTGCAAGCAATTCGATGCATGCACCCCACATGGTGTTCGACTGCTTTAGATCTACTCTGGATCTTTGGAAAGCTCATCAATGTTGGGGGCATCATCAATCTCACGCAACGTGCCATCTTCCGCCACAACGATGTTGCCCTGATCCGGCGGCTTGGCAACCAAGCCCTCCATCTCATCATCATCACCTTGGACCTTTGCCTCACGTTCAGCGAGCATTCGTTTCTCAACTTCAAATTCAGCTTCGGCAAGCAACTCGTCGATCTCACGCGGCTTGGGAAGTTCTGAAAGATCATTCAGTCCGAAGTGCTTCAGAAACTCTCTCGTTGTTCCATAGAGCAGTGGTCGTCCGGGGGTCGCTGCGCGGCCAACGATCGTGACAAGGTTTCTCTCAAGCAGCGAGTGCAGCACATAGTCGGCATTGACGCCACGAATTGCTTCGATCTCTGGTTTCGTGACCGGCTGCTTGTATGCAATAACAGCGAGACTCTCCAGTGCTGCCTGGGTGAGTTTCCGTTTTGATTTCTCGCGTACCATTTTGCCAAGCCAATGCGCAAATCTCGGCAGCGTTGCAAACTGGTAGCCGCCTGCCACCTTCACAATCCGGAATGCCCTGTGTGTTTCCTCAAGCTCCTTGTTCAATTCCTCGACCGCCTTCAGGATGCTCTCCTCGCTAATCCTGCGGGGACGATCAGTCTCGTCAAGGTCGCCCAGAATCTCATTCACCTGCTTGAGTGTCAGAGGCTCATCGGAAGCAAAGAACAACGCTTCGAGGATTTCCTTGAGTCCCGGCAGGTTTGCGCCCAGGCTGCTTTCATCTGTCATGCGGGTACCATCTGAGAATTATGAGGACGAATCACAATATCATTAACTCCTTCAACAGTCTGCAGTGACACCACCTTGTTTTTCGCCATTTCGAGCAGGGCAATCACAGTCACAATGATCCTGATCTTTTCCGTCATGTGGGAGACGAGTTTCAGCAGCGTGGTATGGCCATGAACACGCAGGAAGTCGAGTGTGAAACTCATCTGCTCGTCCACTGACACGTTGAGCATGTTGACCTCGTGCACCACTTTCCTGGGCATGTGGTCAAGGGCGGACTTGAATGCTGCGATGAAGTTGAAGAGCGTGATATCCTTCAGCGTGTCCTCATCTTCATCAATCAGATGTTCCCTCGGATCGGCATGGAAGAACCGTCGATAGTAGACCTTCCGCTGCTCGTCATCCATCTTCTCCATGTGCAGCGACATTTCCTTGAAGCGCTTGTACTCGATCAGACGGCGAACAAGTTCGGCACGCGGGTCTTCCTCTTCTTCCGCCCCCTCAACCTGTGGTAGCAGCATCTTCACCTTGATCTGCATGAGGGTCGCGGCCATCAGGATGAAATCACCCGCCACTTCGAGGTCGAGCGTCGTCATGAGGTGAAGATACTCAAGGAATTCCTTGGTGATCTTCGAGATGGGAATATCGTGGATATCCAGCTCATCCCGCTTGATGAAGAAGAGCAGGAGATCGAGAGGTCCTTCAAATTCTGTGAGCTTTACGCGGTACATGTCACCCCAAGTTCATAACACGGTGTACATCGGACATTGTGGACTGTGCGAGCTCACGGGCTCGTGTCTCTCCATCGGCAAGCACGTCCTTCACTTCATTCATGTGCAATTCATAGTACGTGCGCTTTGC
>DPLS01000366.1:0-256 GCA_003541875.1 Bacteroidota bacterium
ACACCATCATGCCGGGCAGACTTTGGGTCGTCGGAGTGAAGGTTTGAGCGAAGGTTACACCGAGATCTGTGCTCCTGGCAAAGTTGCCACTACCGCTGGTGGAGGATGTCATCGTTGCATAGATGTAGTTAGCGTAAGGTCCCATTGTTTGATCGGCGGCCATCCAGTTCTTGTCTGCACCGCTCACGCTGGAGACTGCAGCGCCCCACGTCACTCCGTTGTTTGTTGACTTGACTACCCACGTACCTGTAATAGG
>DPLS01000366.1:594-6284 GCA_003541875.1 Bacteroidota bacterium
GAAGGATTATTCTTCGTCCAATCTATGCCGTTTTCAGTGTGGTGCGTTTCATTCGTGTTGAAGGCATTGAAGACCCAGAGGGGATTCCGAGGATTGGCGGATGCATGAGGCTCGGCAAAATCTGTCCCAATATCAAAGTTATCGAAACCATCAGAGGTCGTAACCACGTTGAGATAGGGAACCCCGGATCCCGGACCCATTCTTGGAGGAATGAGACCAACAGTGTTGTCATACTCCGGTGTTTGTTGTGAAAAACCTACCTGCAATAGCAACAGAATTAGCCCCAAGATGCTAACAAGGACCATCCCTGGTCTGTGTGGGGTTGACATGTTCATTCCATTCGATTGGTAACGAGGTGGTGGAAGGGTAGCCTACTATACTAAAAAGGGGACATAATGGCAAGGTTCTCCACTTCAGAGAGGAGCCACTTCCATCACCCATCTCTAGAAGGAGGGGAAGCATGGAGTACAAGAGGCCAATGCTGTGTCAATGTCGTTATAACCCAAAACAATCTCCAACCAAGGCGATAGTCTGGCCCTCTCCTCTGCTGTCTCAACAATTCTCTCTCTACCATATATTGTAGAGAGACAAGTCAAAACTCGCAGAGGGCTTCGAGACCTGCGGTGTCAGTCAAGCACTGTTGGGCGGGACCAACTGGAAGATGAATTGCTTCTCGGTACCGTATTGCCGATATTGGTTCAGATTTTCAAACGAGCTACTGCTGCAACTCGCGCTTACTCAGCTTCAGCCACTCACAATCGATTAGAGGATCTTGTTATGAAACAGATTCTTCAGATTACCGTCGCCATTGCATGCATAATGCTGACATCGTGCACCCCTCGTCAGACTGCAGACCAGAAATTCGAAGGACTGGCAAAGAACTATATCGAGAAACTGATGGAGATGAAACCCGAGTGGGCGACTGGACTCGGTGATCATCGTTTTGACAGCAGACTCAGCGACTACAGCCTTGCCGGAGTTGATGCCGATCGGACATTCAATAGATCATATCTCGACTCACTTTCAGGGATTGATGTGAACCAACTGAGCCCGGCGAACAAGATTGATTTCAAAATCATGAGGACAAATCTCGAGTCGTGGCTCTTCCAGATCGACACGCTGAAGGAGTACGAGTGGAACCCTCTTGCATACAATGTTGGCGGAGCGATCTACGGATTGCTGGCACGTGAGTTCGCGCCGGTGAAGGAACGGCTGCTGAGCGTGAAGGCGCGCCTGAAGGGACTTCCCACTATTCTCGCAGCGGCAAAAGCCAATCTGAAGAACCCTCCGAAGATCCATACGGAGACTGCAATCCGACAGAACCCGGGCACAGTGTCCCTGATCCGAGATGAGCTCAAGACCTATCTCGACCAAGTCCCGGAGCTCAAAGATGAGTTTGCCCCGGTTCAGGCAGAGGCAGTGAAGGCACTGGAAGACTATGGCCAATGGCTGGAGAAAGAACTGCTGCCAAAAGCCACCGGTGATTTCCGACTTGGCGAACAGAAGTACAAACGGAAACTCTACTACTCGCTCGAATCCGACTTGACGAAGGAGGATATCCTGAAGTCAGCAGAGGCGGACCTGAAGGCAACGCAAGCCATGTTGTACGAGACTGCCCTTCCATTGTTCAAAAAGGTCTTCCCAAGAGTAACGGATGCAAAGAAGCTTGCCGACGAGAAAATTGTGATCAAAGCAGTGCTTGACAAACTTGCCGAGACGCGACCCACAAACGCTACGATCGTCGACCTGGCGAAGGAGTATCTGCAGAAGACCACCGACTTTGTCCGCGCCAACAATCTGATGAGCATGCCGGTCGAGCCTGTGAAGGTCATCGTCATGCCGGAGTATCAACGCGGCGTGGCTGTCGCGTATTGCGATCCACCCGGACCGCTTGAAAAGAACGGTGAAACTTTCTATTCCATCTCCCCCACTCCGACCGATTGGTCAAAGGAACGGGTTGAATCGTTCTTCCGCGAATACAACAACTATATGCTTCAGAACCTGACAATCCACGAAGCGATGCCGGGACACTACATGCAGCTGGCTCACGCCAACACATTCAAGGCGCCAACGATGGTGCGAGCCATCTTCAGCAGCGGGACATTCGTTGAGGGCTGGGCCACATACGCAGAACAACTCATGGTCGAGAAAGGGTACGGCGGACCTGAGGTCAAGATGCAACAGTTGAAAATGCGCCTCCGTCTCATCATCAATTCAATCATTGATCAGAAGATCCATACAGCCGGCATGACCGAAAAGGAAGCCTTGGATCTGATGATGACAGCGGGCTTTCAAGAGGAAGGTGAGGCGGCGGGAAAATGGCGTCGCGCGTGCCTGACCTCTACTCAACTATCGACCTACTATGTCGGAAACACCGAACTGAATCGGCTACGCAACGCGTATGAGGCAAAGCACGGCAGCAATGTAGACATGAAGGTAATGCATGACGCCATTCTGTCGTTGGGGTCGCCGGCACCCAAGTACGTGAAGGAAGCGCTGGGACTCTAGTATTTCAGATTTTTGTTCGGAAGGCGGCTTTCGCGAAAGCCACCTCCACATGGAGAGGAAGACGGGTATTCTTTCAGATCATTCAGCACAATCGCTCGTTGAACAGTTGGAGATGAGGGAAGGACTGACAGTACTGATCCTCAACCCTCCTCCCGACTACGAATCAATGCTGGGCACGCTGCCGAAGAAGATCCATTTCAAGAAACGGCCGTCGCCGAATCTCGACTTCATTCACTTCTTCACCGAATCACGCGGCGGTCTTGCCGCCGAAATTCTGATGCTCAAGCAATCCATTTCACCTACCGGGAGCTTGTGGATCTCTTGGCCGACAGTATCTGTCGGGAGAAACTCTGACCTCTCGGAATCGTTTGTAAGAGACATCGGACGGAAGAATGGACTTGTCGACGCAAAGACATGCTCGCTCAACGGTAGGTGGTCAGCAATGAAGCTCATTGTCGCTCCAGATGAAAGAGAGCCGTGATTTGAATTCGATCTAACGGCAGCTCGATTTAGTTGGTGCCGGTTTTCTCTGCTGTCCAGAAGTGAGACGATATGAAACGACTCACACAGCGAACCCTCGGTTTCCTCGCCATTGATATTGCCCTGCTGATCCTCAGCATCTTGAACATCCCTTCCCTGGTTTACCGAGCACAAGCACCTCTCACGGTCCAGGAATCCAACGGCATGCTGCTCATTGCCGACATCGTTGACAATTCAGCGTGCTTCAACCTGCAGCAAGCTGACGAAATTCTTCTATGGAAAGACACTCGCGTCCTCTCGCCCGATGCCATAGAATTCCTTGCAGACATGGCTCCGATCGGCACACGTGTTCCCTTGACCCTCACTCGGGAAGGTGAAAGAACAAGCGCATCTATCACCCTCATTCCGTTCTATTCGCTCTCATACGTTATGATAGTGTGCTTTGTCGGACTTGTCACCTGGTCCCTCGGGGTCTTCGTCCTCACTGCTCGTCCCGAAAACCGGACCGCCACTACTTTGCACTGGGCACTTGTGGCATTGGCGGTGACTGTCGTGACGGCATATGAGGGAACGACACCTGCAAATCGGACGCCGATTCTCAGCAGTCTCCTTTTCTTCCTGTCGTACGCCGGAACTGCAACATCGTTTCTCATCTTTACAATGCTCTTCCCCAGAACCAAACCCGGCTCGATGAAACTCTCCCTGGCGCTGATCTGTTTGCCTGTCGTGTCGATCCTGGGATTTATGATCTACCATCATACTCGTGCGGTTGCATCGGCATCGGTCGACTCATTCACAGCATATTATTCATGGTTTGAGATCTTTCACATACTCCTGCTCGTATACGTCATTGGTGGAATTATCAGCTTCATCCATTCCTATGCTACCGCAGTAACGACTGAGGAACGGAAGAAGCTGAAGTGGATACTCTGGGGACTTTGCCTTGGGCCGATGCCATTCCTCGCATTCGTTGTCGTGCCGAAGCAGTTCCATCTTGCCACTCCGGTTGCGGAGGAGTATACACTTCTCTCGCTCGTTGTCATCCCGACTGCCTTCGTGATTTCGTTCATGAAGTATCGGCTGCTTGATGTAGAACTCGTCATCCGAAGAACCACGGCCTACACTATCGTGGTCGGACTGCTGGTTGCTCTCTATGCCGTGGTTGTATCCGCCGTAGCGGTGTGGATAGGACAAATGACAGCATCAGCAGCGGCTGCAATTCTTGTTGCGCTGTTGTTCGAACCCATCCGAAGACGAACCCAGCATTCCGTGGACAGGATGTTCTTCCGCGTCCAATACGATTTTCGACAAGCAGAGCAGCGGCTCATTGAATCGATCAAAGCCAGTCTTGGTGTGGCTCAACTTGGAAACACCATCATACGTGAGACCGAGACTCTGATTCCGGTTGAGAGAATCGCCTTTTTTGCGCTGCGGCAACCCGGCAACCATTTGCAGTTAGTCGCGCACAACGGATTCGATCTGCTGGAAAAGCATGCCCCGAGATTCGAAGCGGAACACCTCAGGACCGGCCTCCAACTGCCCGTGGCACTAACAGCGAAACTTGAGCCGGGAATCCCACATGAGCCTGCAGACACAGAAGTCTTCCGGCGATGGGACTTGGCGCTTGGATTCGCAATGCTCTCACAGGAATCGGGGATCCTGGGTTTTCTGGTATTGGGAAACAAGAAATCAGAAAAACGTTTCAGCGCGGAGGACATTGACTTGCTCAAGACCGTCTGCGCTCAGGCAGGATCAGCACTTGAGAGAATTTCTCTCCAACAGAAGTTCCATTTCGAGCACGCCGAGAGCGAACGCTTGAAGGAACTCAGTCAGCTTAAGTCCGATTTTGTATCGTACGTCTCGCACGAACTAAGAACGCCCTTGACGTCTATTAAGATGTTCGCCGAGTTGCTCCGTAGTCGACCGCGCAGGTTGGACAACAAAGGGATGGAATATACCCGGATCATTGAGGGCGAGGCAGACCGCCTCAATCGTATGGTCACAAATATTCTGGACGCTGCCAAACTGGACAAGAACATTACGGTCTATGAGTTCTCCGAAGTCGACCTTGTTGATGCGGCAGAGACGACACTAGCCACCATGCAATACCAACTTGACAAGCAAGGATTCCGGGTTCAGTTTACCAAGCGAGTTCACCCAACTCGGAAGAGGAGATTGCCCAACAACTCACTCCCAATTATTGCCGACCGGGATGCAGTGGTTCAGGCAATCTCGAATCTCATTGCAAATGCCATCAAATACTCGGGGACAAAAAAATATCTGAAA
Source organism: Bacteroidota bacterium (assembly GCA_003541875.1). Taxonomy (GTDB): domain Bacteria; phylum Bacteroidota; class Ignavibacteria; order UBA10030; family UBA6906; genus UBA11986. Next base: position 5,869 of record DPLS01000366.1, read on the forward strand.
GTGTCGGTCCTTCAAGAGGAAGAATACGCGATCTGTCGGGTTCAGGACAAGGGAGTTGGAATCTCAGAGGAAGCGCTCACCCATCTCTTTGACAAATTCTATCGCGATCCAACACACAGTCACCATGCACAAGGTGTGGGGTTGGGACTGCCTCTGGTCAAGCACATTATGGAAGCTCACAAAGGGGCAGTGAAAGTAGCGAGCACGCCAAGCAAGGGAAGCACATTCACGCTCTCGTTCCCGTTGCGAATGTCACCTGATGGTTCAAAGTCGTAGGGTACCGTGTCACCCTGTACATAACAAGCGGAGTTGGCCATGAAGACTGTGCTTGTAATTGAAGATGACGCTGCAATTGCACATGGGCTTGAAGAGACACTCAAGGCAGAACATTTCAAAGTCTTAACAGCTCTCACAGG
>DPLS01000419.1 GCA_003541875.1 Bacteroidota bacterium
GGGAACTTTGGACTTTGTCATTAGCGTTTCTTTCTCAGTTCGTCTATCTATTTAACATCCTACGACACTCTTTCGTTTCAATACAAAAAGGCGGGGTCCCCTCAGGCAACGCCATCAGGTCCCGCCTTCTTTCCCACCAAATACGCGGTCAATTACTTCACCTTGACTTCAATCTGCTTCGGCTTGGCTTCCTCCGCCTTGGGCAGTGCGATTGTCAGAATTCCATCCTTGTACGAAGCATCGATCCTATCATGCTTCACACTTGTGGGAAGCGTGAAGGACCTCTGGAATGATCCGTACGACCGCTCAACACGGTGATAGCTGGAGTTCTTGGACTCCTTCTCCAGTTTCTTCTCACCGCGAATGGTTAGGATGTTATCCTGCATGGTGATCTTGACATCATCTTTGCTGACACCAGGAAGCTCAACCTTCACCTGGTATGCATCTTCATGTTCGGCAACATCTACTGCCGGGGTCCACAGTGAAGTTCCCAATGAGTCTTCATCGGCGGTACCGCCACGGAAGAAATTGTCGAACATCTTGTTGATCTCGCGCTGCATGTTCATGACATCAGTAGGAAATGTCGCGAGCTCACGCGCCGGATTCCAACGAACTATTGACATAAGTGACACCTCCTTTTGATTGGGTGAATGTTTCTGAATACTGAGACTGCGATTACTTGATTTCAATTTCCTTCGCCTTGGTCTCTTCCTTTTTGAAGAGCTTCAGTGTCAGGACACCGAGTTCATACTGTGCATCAATACTCTTCCGGTCGATACCATCCGACAGGTTGAATACCCGGAAATATGTGGGTGTTCTCAGCTCGTTGAAGAGCAAGGGTCCCCCCTCCCTATGGTACGGTTCAACTTTCGCCTTGACACTTAGTGTTCCATCCTCTGCCGTAACTCTGATGGAGTCTTTCACCGCACCGGGAAGGTCAATCTTCACGACAAACGCGTCGTGCATCTCGAAAATGTCTGCCGAAGGCGTTACGTAGCTCTCCTTCATCTCTGTCTGCACAGTCGGTAGAGTATTACCCCGTTGGATAACTGCAACTTCGTTGTTCTTTGCCATGATCGAACACCTCCCTCTACTTTATGGCAATCTCACGTGGTCGGACTTCGTCTGCCTTGGGCAGCACAATCCGGAGAACGCCATCCGTCAGTTCGGCGGTGATTGCGTCCGTCTTCACGTCATGTGGCAGTTGGATTGTCCGCTCGAACTCGCCGATCCTGATCTCGTTTCGCAGCCAGGAGGAATTCTCCGGTGTTTGATGTGCCTTTCGTTCACCGCTGATGGTGAGCATACCATCCTGCACCGAAAGCTTCAAGTCCTCTTTCTTGACACCCGGCATTTCAGCCACAACCACAGATTCATTTCCGTATTCCGCGATGTCCAGAGCAGGATACTGACGCGCGGATCGCGCCGCCGGGGCACACCAGCCTCCCTTGAACATATTCTCAAGGTCATGATCGAAATTGAGAAGCGGCTCGAAGAGTGATGATGGGAAACGCTGAACTCGTACTAACATGGGGCCTCCTTTGTCGATTTGGTTATTGATTGGATTAATAGTTGTCTGCCGGGAATAATTCAATCGACATGCCAGAATAGTATGTCGACGGGGAAGTCGTTTGAACCCATGAGGTTGTGGGAAGAATTGAAAAAGTTCCGGAGCAATGTGCTTGCCAGAACGTCACACACAGTCTGAAATGATTTCAGTGCGGTGTGCAACTCAGGCAGGTCGGACTGCCACTGCGGCGGGGATACAATGCACAAGACATGAAATCAAAAAGGCATCCCGACTTCGAGATGCCTTTGCTCTGGGCAACGTCCTGTGACCTTTGAACTACAACCCGATCCAGCGTCGAGCGAGGATTAGATTGTCTCCAAAGAAATTGTCGCAGGCATATGCTCCATCCGAGTGGACAGCCACATAGACTCCATCAGTTGTGCTGGCTTTCCAGCCAACGCTCAGCATCAATTGCTGCCATACACCCAGTGCCTGCAGCAGAGATTGCCTGACGGTACACACTATCGGCAACATCCCCGGCAGCAAACACACCAGCAACATTGGTCTTCGTGCTGTGCGGTTGCGTTCTAAGATAGCCGACTGAGTCCATATCAAGTTGACCCTTGAAAAGATCGGTATTGGGCTTGTGACCTATACCCATGAACACACCTTCCGCACGCATTGTTGAAATCGCACCAGTCTTCACATTCTTCAGCTTGACTCCTGTAACTGCCTTCCTGCCATTTTCATTCTTCCCGAGAACCTCTTCAATTATTGAATCCCACACGAACGCAATCTTTGGATTCTTCTTTGCCTTCCCCTGCATGATCTTTGATGCACGGAGGGCATCGCGGCGATGCACAATCGATACTTTCGAGGCAAACTTTGTAAGGAATGTTGCCTCTTCGATCGCAGTGTCTCCCCCGCCAACGACTATTACTTCCAGTCCTTTGAAGAAGAAGCCGTCGCACGTGGCACATGCAGAAACCCCGTAGCCCATGTACTCCTTCTCGGACGGAAGATCGAGCAACTTTGCAGAAGCGCCAGTCGCAACAATGACCGCGTCAGCCGAATACATCTCGTCATCCGCCCAGAGCTTGAATGGAGGAGATGTGAAATCCACTTTTGTGATATTCTTGTACAGAGAAGTTGCACCAAACCGATGTGCCTGCTCACGGAACGCGTCCATGAGTTCCGGACCCATGATGCCTTTGGCGAAACCAGGATAGTTTTCGACTTCAGTCGTAATAGTAAGTTGGCCGCCCGGTTGAATACCCTCGAAGACGACGGGGCTCAGATTTGCGCGAGCAGCGTAAAGTGCTGCCGTGAACCCCGCGGGCCCCGAACCGATGATAACAACTTTGTGATGATTCGACATTGCTACTCCATGTTTGAATGCCGTGAAGACGCCAAGACTCTAAGGCGATAGGACGTCGCGTCTTTGTGGCAAATATCTCATTGCCCCCATGGGTTAGATGCACTCTTGTTGAAAGACGGGTCGGCCTATGTATGCTCTTGGATTGGATGATCCAGAACGACCCTCACATTCCGCATCAGCCCATCCCTCTTTGTTCTCTTGATCGGACTGCCCTTGAACTTCATTGCGAACTCCTCCTGCGTCATCTCCTTCCATTCCTCCAATTGCGGAGCAACATTCCATTCACGAGGCTCGAAGCTTGCTTCATCTGTAGGAACGGAGAACTTGTGATTCCACGGACAGACGTCCTGGCAGATGTCGCAACCATAAATCCAATTGTCAAAATGCTCTGCAACTGCCTCAACAATCTCGCCTCGATGTTCAATGGTGAGATAGGAGATACACCTGTTCGCATCCACAACGTAGGGCTCGACAATCGCATCAGTCGGACACGCATCAATGCACAAGGTACAACTGCCACAGTGATCCGTCGCTGGTGAGTCACTCTCGAGTTCGAGCGTCGTGATCAGTTCTCCCAAGAACACCCACGAGCCGAACTCCTGCGTGATAACATTACTGTGTTTTGCAATCCAACCAATGCCAGCACGCTCCGCCCACACTTTGTCCATCACGGGACCAGTGTCAACATAATACCGTCCGTCAATCCCGGGAAACTCTTCCTGCATCCAGCTCCACAGTTGCTTCAACCTGCCGACGAGGACATCGTGATAGTCATCGCCCCAGGCATAGCGTGAGATTTTTCCTACCCCTGGCGAATTGCTGTGTTGGAGAGGAGTGTAGTAGTTCAACGCGACACAGACGACAGACTTCGCTCCCGGCACAACCGTTCGAGGATCGGTTCGCTTCTCCACATTTCGAGCCATCCAGTCCATTGTCCCATGGTGGCCGCGACCGAACCATTCCTGCAGAAGCTTAGCTTCTTCATCAAGAGCCTCAGCGTTGGCAATTCCCACCTTGCTGAACCCCAGCCCCAGAGCTTTGCTTTTAACCTTCTCCGCAGCACCGATCATCGCTCAATGCTCATGCGCTGTTCACCACATGCTCGTTGGCTTCTCAATCATCACATCCTCTCCTTCCACCTTCACCCGATAAGTCCTTCCGCGGCCATTCCCGGACTTCGCTCGACCGTCTTCAAGTGAGAAGCTCCACCCATGCATAGGACAAGTCACGTACATCCCGTCAAGTGTGCCTTGGTGGAGCATTGAGAAATGTTGATGTGGGCAGATGTTGTTGATTGCGTAGATCTTCCCATTCACTCGCCACAATGCAATCTCCTCCTCATTCACGCGCACCAACTTCCCCCGATGATCGTGGAGATCGGATGTTCGAGCAACCTTAACAAACTCCACCGCACCTCCTATGGGTACAACAATTTCAGGTTCCCGGCTGGTCCGACAGTTTCAAAAACTATATATTCACAGGCGAATCAACAACAATCCCCTTCTCAGTTCTCATCACCCGAACTGCTGCGGTGACCGGGTCGTGCTCGAAAAAGAGTATCCAGCGTTCATCTACAGCCTGGTCAAGAATCTTCCTTTTCTCTTCAAGTGTCACCAGCGGTCGAAGATCGTACGCCATGATCCATGGGAGATTGACGTGCGAGGTGGTTGGCATCAGGTCGGCACAATAGAAAAGTGTCGTCGTGCCGTCGGTTATCACCGGGCACTGGAGCGCGGTGGTGTGGCCGTGCACAATCCGCACGCTGATGCCGGGAAAGATATCCCCTTCACCCTCGGTCTGCTGCAGTTGACCATGGGATTGCAGCGGCATGAAATCCTCATTGAAGAAGCTGGCCCTGTCCCGTTCGGTCGGATTCTTCGCTGCCTGCAAGTGTTCACCTTGCACATAATTACGGGCCTTGGGAAATGTCGGCTTCACTTCGCCATTGTCGTTGTATGTCGATCCGCCAGCATGATCGAAGTGGAGATGGGTGAGGATGACATCGGTGATGTCGGTAGGCAGGATGTTATGCCTCTTCAGCGAAGAGAGGAGATCGAACTTCGCCGTGTCAAACTTGTAGATTGATGTCAGCTTTTCGCCGTACTTGTTACCGTTTCCGACGTCAACGAGAATCTTTCGCCCGTTGCCGATGAGGAGAAGTGCACGGGCAGCAAGTGCGATCCGGTTCTTCTCGTCCGGAGGGTTGGACTTCTCCCAGAGTGGCTTCGGCACAACGCCGAACATCGCTCCGCCGTCCAGAGCAAAGTGACCGGTTTCGATGGAGTGAATTTCGTAGCTGCCGATTCTCATGTGATTCCTTCACCACAAAGACACCAGGGAACGAAGAACGGAGATTGAATATTGGACATTGGCGACTTTGTGTCTTGGTGGTAAGATCCAAACAGCAAGGTCGGCTCCCGCAAACACGATCCGCCTTTAGCGGACCGGCGGAACACCGACCACAGTCATACTCAAGAGAAATGCCGCCTACGCCGTCTTCCTGAAACGTGAAGTCGCCGCAGATAGCTCCGCAAACTCCTTCCCTTGATGGAGGAGTTTCGCTCGCTCGAATAACTGTACCTCAGTTTCAGGTTTGTTCGGATCAGGCACGCAGCAGTCAACTGGGCACACTGCCGCGCATTGCTCCTGGTCGAAGTGGCCAACACACTCAGTGCACTTCTCAGGGACGATATAGTAGAAGTCAGCGGAAAGCGCATCATACATCTGCCCATCATACTCGAACTGTACGCCACCGGCATAGATTGCCGTGTTCGGGCACTCGGGTTCACATGCACCACAGTTGATGCATTCCTCAGTTATCATCGTTGCCATGCGAATACTCCTCCGTTATGTAAGTCAGCTGGTTCTAGGTGTTACCTAATTTCACAAACTTGTATTTGCGGAATCCTCGTCTCATCAAACCTGTCGGCACCACCATCTCTCAGAAGCACGGCATCATGCAGACATTGCCTCAAACGATCGACAAGCAGTTGCGTGTCGATCTCCTGATACGCCGGCATGTAGCGCTCAAGCTTCGCCAGCGCCTTTCCCAATTGACTGCAAGCACCTTTGTAGTTTCCGGTTGAGAGGTGGTAGAAGCCAACTGCGGTTTGAATCAAGCCTTGATAGAACAGGCGGTGAGATCCCGTCGTCTCCCTCCACAGTTCCTCCCACGTATCATGCGCCGCGAAGAAGAGCTTGTTGTTGAATTCCTCAAGGCCTCGTTCAAAGAGCCCTTTCATCCGGAGTGCAACCTAAGAAAAAGAGGCGGGAATTGCAAGATAGCAGTTCCGAAAATTCCGCAAAATACGACTGGGAAAGACGGGATTGACTCTCTTCTTCACCTATGCGCCGGGGAAGAAAGTAAAGAAAGGAGTTGCGCGTAATCTCTTAACGCTGTCGGGGGATGTCCGAATCTCGTTGCGCGCGACAAGACACACTTTGTAACCTATGAAGGGTCGCACCATCTCAACTACTGCGGCAGCTTGTTGGTGTCCTCGAACCTCATGAAGATCACGTAGTCCTTCCCGAGACGGAGCGGGTGAGTGAAATCATTCACATGCAGTTTGCGCAGCTCGTTTCGTACGCGTTCAGGGTACGTTTCAATGCTGATCGCCCCAAGAAACCTTCCCCGGTCGCCAGAGGACCCGGGTAGGAACTCCTTTGCCACCGAGTCGAAGGCCACCCCGTTATTCAGCACTTCGTACAACGAATCTGCTTCCTGCTGCCCGACAGCCACCAGCTCGCCGAGTGTCAATATGATCGGCTCCCCTGTGCGAAGGTTGAAGATGTAGTGATACCAGTGACCTTCGGAAGGAGCGTCGTTGGAATTCGGGCTGAAGCGCCATTTTTCCATCACGCCAACCACCGTTGAATCCCATTGCCGGTCTCCGCCAGAATTCAGCAAGCGGACTTCTGCAATGGCCCCATCATGGAGAACCCTGAACTGGACCCCCAATTTCATTCCTCTTGCAGGGAGGGGAAGAATAGGCGCGGGAAGAGGAGATACCTTGACGAGTTCTTGCCGCTGCCCCACAACTCCTGTCTCCTGCATAGCACCACATGCCGAGAGGAGCAGAAGAGAAGCGAGTACCACTATCACACTGTAGTTCATGTGCGCCTCCTTATGTTTCGATTCTGTGTCTCTGAATCGCTGGAGACTGTCAACCGCAGGACGCGGCAAGGGATGGTGTGAGAATATCAGGAGAACTTGTCCGCGGCAAGCATTCTGTACCGCGTCACGCGACGGCAGGAATCACATGATCTGATCCCCAGCTGCACATGCAAGATACATCTTACACGACGCGTTGTCAATACCGAATATTTCAGCAACTGCTCTACGGCCCTTTCCGTCGTGTTGGTCAAGTAGAAAAATGGTCGGTTAAGCCAACGGCTGAGTGATGGAAGCGCGGGCTCTCTCAAGACAGATTTCTTTGGATAACCTGACGAGGACGGGCACAAGAACGCCAAACGATGACATTCTCAGCAACTTTCCATCCTCAATCTTCGTAAAAAGATCGAGAAGCAGAGGAGGAATCATGGACACACCCATCTTGCAGCGACTCAAGGAAGGGATCGCTCAACAACGCCAGGACCTGATGGACTGGTTGAGTAGAACACCATCGACCGTCAGGCAACTTCGGGCAGGCCCTGCTGGTGAACGAGGCGTTGAAGACCATCTTCGTGCGCTTGACACGGCCTTCCAAAAAGCGGAGGAGCAGACCCTCGGCATCTGCGACGTGTGCCACGACTACGTCGACACAAGTCGGCTTGAAATGGACTACACCGCATGCGTCTGCATTGAACATCTGTCCGGCGAGGAGCGGACGCAACTCGAGAACGAACTTGAGCTTTCCCAGAAAGTGCAGCAGGCACTACTCCCTCACAGCACTCCGCAAATCCGTGGATTGTCGGTCGCAGCGTTCAGTCAGCCAGCGCACATTGTGGGTGGTGATTACTTTGACTTCCTTCGTTTCCGCGATGGCTCCCACGTCCTCGTGATTGCTGACGTGATGGGCAAGGGAATGCCGGCAAGCATGTTGATGGCAAGCCTTCAGGCTTCACTCCGGATCATCGCGCCCGAAAGCGCGGGACCTGCAGAAGTGGTCGCACGCTTGAATCACATCTTCTGCCACAACATTCGCCTCACGAAGTTCGTCACCCTCTTCCTTGCGCGCTACGAAGAAACTACCCGAACGCTCACGTACTGCAATGCCGGACACAACCCGCCACTCGTCTATCGACCCAGCGGGAAAATCGAGGAGTTGCTTCCGACAGGGGCAGCAATTGGATTGGTGGAACACGGAGTCTTTGAGGAGTCTCACACAACGCTCTCCCCTGACGATGTCGTGCTGTTTTATACGGACGGTGTTGTCGAATCCAGAGATCCAAAGGACGAGCTGTTCGGACAGGAACGGCTTGAGGAGTTTCTGCGCAGGTCTTCTGCGCTGGATCCGCTCCACATCATCAGTTCGCTCCGTGAGGATCTACGGCAGTTTTCAAAAGCAGGAGGCCCCATCGACGACACAACAGTCATCGCGGTTAGGGCAACACGATAGCTTCATCTGCATCTTTCCTCTTCTGCCACAGCCTGCCTACACGTGCAGCAGGCGCTTCCCGTAGTGAACGGTGACAGTGAACAAGCAACATGTCGCCGTCCTAACCACACTTCTTCTTCCTCTCTCGCTTCATTCTGCTACCAAAGAAAAGGGATGAACATTCTCGTCCTCAGAACGTAGTCCCTGTAGCTTTGACCGAAGCGTTTTAGGTTTTCCTGCTCTTCCGTCCTCGCAGTTGCGTACAAGGTAATGACGATCAGAATGAGGATGCATGTTGTTAAAAGTGTGATATGTTTGAGAAAAGCACCACTCCCGAGCCAGAGCAGTGAAACGTACATCGGATGTCGAATAAAACGGTAGATACCTGAATCCACGAGACGCGATGTCTGCTCGAAGCGGAAGTCCTGTCCAGGAACTGCTGCCGTTGGTGGTTGGCCGAGACGATGGAATAGGCTGAATGTGTGGACTGCAAGAACCAGCGAAGAGAGCAACAGCAGCCATGAGAGAACCTGCCGTCCCGATGTCGGTTCATCGAACCAGTAGGGCATATTGAGTAGTACGAGCAACAGAATGCCTTCGAAGGCAAAAAAACGGAAGAACCCATGCGAGCGGCGATGTGCCAATGACCGCCGCGACACATAAGTCAGTGCGGCGGTCCCGGCAAGAAGGAGAATAGCGGTAGCTGGATCCACGGCAGATTGGGTATAGCGAGACTTATTCCTATGTACTGCGCCGCGCAAAACTGTAGAACACATACGGCGCGATGAGCACCCAGATCAATACGAGTACCCAAACCTGTCCGGCAAGCACGTTGTACGCCTCGAGCAGTTCACTCCACGGTCTCCCTGCCACGAAATGAAAAAATCCGAATTCAAAGCAAACCGTCATGACCAACCAGATGATGCCAATTGCCCACGCCTGTTGTGCCGACTCAATCGGCCAGAGACGTGTCATCCACCAGATGAGAAGCGCGAAGAAGATGATGCCCGTCAGGGTTGAGATCTGATGAGCAGCAAGTTCACCCACTGCCGATCTGTACAGAGCATCGCGTAGGCCGCCGTTGATCATGGCAACAATCAGCAGGCCGAACCAGCTGAGTACGTATTTCCAGATCATACGTCTGCTTGTCATGTGTGTTGTTAGACCGTTCTCCTCAAGAGCACAGAGTAGTACCGCCAGATGTCCACGTCCTTTGTGACTCCAAATCCTTCTGACTTGGCAAGGTCAACCGTTTTCTTGAACTCCTGTGGTTTCACGTGCCCTTTCGGTTCAGAGAAGAGCAGAAGCCCCTCGGGTTTCATCGCCCGATGAGCTTCTTCGAAGAGCCTTCCCTGGTCCGGAACCTCATGCACTACGGCAAATACAAAAACGAAGTCGACGCTCGACTGATATGCCTCAAGGTGAAGTGAATCTTGGGACGCGACAACCGTCGTTATCCGGTCGAGAAGACCGGCTTTCGAGGCCCTCCTCCGCAAACTCTGCAGCATCTTCTCCTGCACATCCACACAGATTACACGACCGTTCCTTCCGACCATACGCGCAAGAGGAAGACTGTAGTACCCCATCCCCGGACCGATCTCCAACACAGTCATTCCTTCGCGAACGTACGGGCCCAGAATCTGCTCTGGGTTCTCAAGGAATCGTCTAACTGGACTGATCAACATATATCCAAGCCACCAAGGACAAACGTGAGGCTTACTGACGTTAGTCATTTCACTACTCCTGAATTTTCTGTTGGATTATTCATGTATACCTCGATTTCGATTCCGAGGTCGACGACGAGACTTTCTCTCGGATGCCTCAAAACCTGACTTACAAACCAGAAATCGCCTCCTCCACTCGAAACACCACCGAGGAAGAGCAGCGCCGCCAGGAATCGCTGCTCAACCGATCCGACAACATAGTAGAGCGCTATTCCAATCAGGCCAAGCAGAGCCGCAGGCGCAAGTGCGTAGAAAACGTATTGACCTCTTGTCATCATTCCGTCGACTCTGCAGATCACCACGAGCCACTTCGCGCTGAAGCTGATTTTCCCTCGATCAACAAACATCAAAGCCGCTGCACCGTGGATCCCTTCATGCAGGACGATCACTCCAGCGAGCAAGATGATGAGCGTGACAATACCCGGTCGTTCTGCCGGTATTTGAACATCCCACACTCCCCTGAAGACCAGAACATACAAGCCGACAGCAATGAGAACCGCTATTCCATTGATGAGAAGTGTATTGCCCTTGATGGTAGCGATGCGATTCATATTCGATCGTTCACCTTGTGGCGTTGGAAGCCACTACTTTCCAAACAAACGTGCAAAGCCAGAATAGGGAATCAAAGGAATCATTTCAAAATCGATCAGCCGATGCTTCACAAGCGGGAGTGTGTTGAGAACCGAGCGAGCTTCATCGACAGATTCGCATTCCAGCACAAGCACTGCAGCATGTCGGTCTTGCCGGAAATACAATTCCCGAATCACTCCGGATTGGTGAAGCTCCCATGCACGAGCAGCCTCCGTTTGGAGCAGGACATCCGTAAACGCATCATCAGTGATACCTGCCACGTCCCTTTCGAGTGCAAGGATCTTCATGTACCACCTCCAACAAAGACAAATGGCGAGGTGAATGTCCCTGGTTACCAGGATTACCTCGCCACTGTGAAATAACATTCTGAAGCTGCTCAAAACCCGCGCAACGGTCAGAGCCTATGCGCAATCTAACGAAGTTCCATGTTGAACTCAAGACGTTCGTTCTTTCCAATCGCCGGAATGCCACAGAGGACAGTCGGGATGGCTCAAACACCGACTAACGAGGACTGTCGAAACACGGGCTCACCTCACATTGAAGTACCTAGCCTGGGGATGGTGGACCACAATCGCGTTTGTGCTCTGTTCCGGGTCAAGCGAGTAACCCTCGGTCAGTCGCACGCCAATGCGTTCGCCATCGAGAAGCTCGAACAGTTTCACCTGGTCCTCGAGGTTTGGACAGGCAGGATAGCCGAAACTGTAGCGGGAACCTTGGTACCCTTGCGAAAAAAGTCGCTTGATCTCCTTTGCATCCTTCACGGCAATGCCAAGATCTTCACGGATCTTCTTATGCCACATCTCCGCAAGCGCCTCAGCAGACTCAACGCTAAGGCCGTGAAAGTAGAGATAGTCCCTATAGTTGTTGGATGAAAACAACGAAGCAGAATAGTCCGACGCGACCTTCCCCATCGTCACAAGGTCAAACGCCACAACATCCATCCGCCCGGAGTCGACGGGGGCAAAATAATCGGCAAGACAAAGAAAGCGATCGCCGGTCTGACGAGGGAATGTAAATCGCAGCCACTCAGTCTTCATGTCCTCGCGATAAATGATCAAATCATCACCGCTCGACTGACATGGAAAGTAGCCGTACACAACTTTTGGTTGCAGGAGTTTCCGATTTTGGACTGTGGATTTCAATTTGTCATAATCCGGATAGATTTTCACTTCCAGCAGCTTTTTGTACTCCTCCTCCTTCATCTTTCCTTTTCTTACCTGCCACTGACCCCGGATCAGGGCAATCTCATTCACAAAGTTGAAGATCTCATCGAGAGGAATATTCTCAACAACTCTCGTCCCCCAGAACGGTGGCTGTGGGATGGGACCATCTGCCCGAACTTTTGATTTTTGCTTTTTGACTTCCTCTTTGTATCTCCCATCCTCCTTCTGTGCCAGTGCTATCTTCGCTTCCGTTCCCGTCAGCTTTTCATCTTCGTCCTCCGTCACTTCAACGCGAGACGGATATTCCAGGTCCTTTGATGCAACCTTTTCCATGAAGTGAAGACCATCGAACG
>DPLS01000273.1 GCA_003541875.1 Bacteroidota bacterium
CGAGTGCCTGCCGGAATTGTAATGTGTTTTCTGAATAAGACATCCTTTGACTCCTCCCATTCTGTATGCACATGGTCTGTTGTGTTGAGAGGACAGGGAGGATTGACCTTTCCAAATGAGGCGACCTTCGTTGCCCATGTTGCATCGTTGAATGTTGGGTTCTGAAAGCCACTTGGAACAGAAGAACTCTTCGTCATCAGCACCTTGTACCCAGCTGCCTCATAGGGCACGAACACTGTGGTCGACTGTGCGAATACATTTCCCAAACCCATAATTAACAGCAAACAAATAGATCCAACATTTGTCCAAGCTGTCTTTAGCGTGTTAACTAGTACCAAATACCGACTGCTCATAGGAGTTCCCAATGTGTGATGGTGAAATTACGATCGTTGTGGAATCGAAATCTGGTTCACTTGCGTTGCGCTGAAGGTACAAGGGAAGAACGTTGTGCGAAACAACTACTCTTCACGTCTCTGAGCTTGAACCACACTCTTGAGTCGCGATGTGAAGGCAGTGAGGGGCTCTCTGTCGCCAACCATCAGCATGCCGGTCATCGCATCTTTCGTCACCGTCAGCTTGCCTTCATCGCCTCCAACCACCTTGAGCTTCCCCTGGCGATCCGCTGTCGCAAAGACGATGACCTGTTCATCTGCTCTGAACCGCGCCGTGTGGCTGTACACCTCACCAACGCCGTCGATTTCACCACCGGGCGTTGCGATGACGACTGACTGTTGTGCTTTGGCTCCTTTGATGTGCTCGTCGACCTGAACGGTAACAGTGGAATAGATTCTGCTCCGGTCCCCATTCCATTCTGATTTCACTCCTGTAACCTTGCCAACCACAACCACATCTGCACGCTGGGCCAGATCCTCGGTCGCAGCCGCCGCTGGTTGAGACAAGGCATTTGAGGGGGATACGATTGCAAGGACTATCCCTGCAAAGAGAGCAAAAAGAATCACCGAGACGCTTCGCATGGAAGTGTCCTCCTTTGTGTTAGGTGTTGTTTGATTTGAAATTCGAGGAGAGAAAACTGATGACTGAGTTGAGAATCTGGATTTCGGCTTGGGAGAGAAGAGATGGGAGAAAACAGCATGGCTCCACACGCGTGCAAGGGTGCGCGGGCGGAACAGTCGGTGAGAACAGCATACTCCCCCGTGGTATCCATAAATGGTGTGACAGCCGACCTGCTGGTGGAAGAGAAAGAACGGTTATAGAACTTGGTTTGATTATAGACAAAAGAGTCTTAAATGTCAAGCCAATTATTCCCTCATTTCGGCAGAAGAATCGAGGAAAAGACTTATCGTGGGATGCTCCGCCGCCAAACTGATCCGCAAGTTCTCTTTCACGAAGCCATCGAGTACCCAGTGAGGCAGTAAGATATGTTGGAATTGCACAGGAAGGAATTGCAACCCATTGGCAACGCAATGATTGCTTGAATCAGTAAGAGCAGGCCAATCCTGCCGGAGAGTCGCCGGAATATTTTGGCCTATTCCGGCTTAATGGCTTGAGGTACAAGATCCGTGAGTTGCGCGATGCTCACAGGGCCTCCGCTGTCGATGCTCTTGCGAGCAGCAACACCAATAAGGACAGACATCGCTCCGTCGCGGACAGTTGCTTGCTGCTTCAGTGGATCCGGCTTTGCGGGGTCTCCAAATATTTTCTCCTTCATCAAGGAATCGCCACCGAAGTGATCTCCTTCGATACGCGATAGTCTGAGAAACTCCGCCTTGCCAAAGTTGTCAGTAATTTGGATTTCGTCAAACTGGTCAATGGGCCAAGGTTGCTTCTCGTGCATCCAGAAGTCCAACCTCCCCCTCGTTCCGTTGAATGCAATACGATATCCTTCGTATGGCGAGTACGTGGTGAGTGAGTAACTGACCTGAACGTTATTGGCGTAGCGTATCTGAACCGCCATCTTATCGAAAATATCGATGTCTTCCTTCCACACACAGCCGTCTCGGAGATACCCGTCATAGTGCTCGTTGGCAGCGTAGAGTTCCACAAGCCGTTCGTCTTTTGTCATATCAAAATAGAACTGGCACGCGTTCTTGAATGGGCAGGGGCGGCAATGCGTGTGGCGGAATTTGTGGTTTGCCCCATAGAACTCAAGGTGGCCAAAAGCGTGAACAACCTCAGGATCCGAATCAATCCACCAATTCAACAGGTCAAAGTGATGGGAGGATTTGTGACACAGGAGCGAACCTGAGTGCTCGCGCAGCCGATGCCAACGCCGGAAGTAGTCAGCTCCGTGGTATACATCGAGGTACCAATGAAAATCCACCGACGTGATGCGTCCGATGCGTTCTTGCATGAGGAGTTCCTTGATCTTTGCACGCGTCGGAGTATACCGATAGTTGTGTGCAACAATGATCTTTGCCGTTGACCTCCTCTGCGCATCGAGAATCACTTTGAGCTTTGTTTCGTCCGTGGTCATCGGCTTTTCCGTTATGACATCGCATCCCATCTCAAGCGCCTTCGCAATGAACGCGTGATGCGTCCCATCCACGGTGGTAACAATAACCGTCTCGGGTTTTGTCCGGGCAATCATCTCCTCAAAATCCGTGAACGTAGGACAGTCAACACCCATCAGCTTCTTGGCTGATTCCAGCCGTCCCGGATTGCTGTCGCACAATCCAACAAACTGGACCCAGTCTCCGTGTGCCGCGAGAAGATCTTTTCCCCACATCCCTGTTCCACGATGCCCCGTTCCAACCATCGCGAGCCGTTTCTTGTTCGCCGGAGGTGGAACAATGGCCGATTCTGGAAATTGATTGAGAAGAACAACTCCCACAACCGCCTTTGATGTTGATGCTACAAACTCACGACGAGTGATTGAACTATCAGAATTCATAGGAAGCCCCGAGTCTAAGTTTGAGTAGCTCTATAATAATAGACACCCGTCAGTAGAACCATGTTAACCAAGACAATGAAGCCCCGGCCAGACAGCCGAGGCTAGTATGCTAGTTCAGATGGAAACCAGATCGTCCATCTCACCCTTGCACGAGATGCACAGCAAAACCACTGATCTCCACGTCGAGATACACTGTTGCGAGTTTCCCTTCCTTTTCAGTTCTCGTCTGCGGCTTTATGGCCATGCCCTGTTTGGCAAGATACACGATCGCCCGCTCGATGAAATTTGTCCCGATCGCAATATGTCCGTGCTTGCCGAGATACTGTCGTTTGAGGAACTCAAATTGTTGTCCAACAAATATCGAGGAGGTGCCATCCTTCACGGGCAACTGGAGCAGCCTCGCCAGCAAGCTGGCCCCACCGATGGCCTCACTTTCATCGACGTTGTTGATACCGACATGTCGCAACGTGAATCCGAGCATCGTGCCAATGGCCTCGGACGTGAGTTTCTTGATTTCATCGAATCGCTTATTGGAAATGAGATCAGATTTCACCATCCAACTCCCGCCACACGCAAGCACCCTCGAGAACTTCAAATATGTCAGGAGATTGGTGGCGTCAATTCCCCCAGTTGGGATGAAGTGGATCCCCTTGAAGGGTGCGCCCACTGCTTTGAGGTACTCAAGTCCGCCGCTGGCTTCGGCAGGAAAGAATTTCACAACGTCCAATCCCATTTCAATCGCAAGTCCGATTTCTGTCGGCGTCGCAACACCAGGCGTGATGGGAATGTTGTTCTGCAAACAATACTCCACAACTTTCGGATTTAGCCCCGGCGAAACGATGAACTTCGCCCCGCTCTCCATTGCTGCTTTCACCTGATCGACGTTCAACACCGTTCCGGCTCCCATGAGCATGGCGGGATAGGTTTTTGCAATGCGGGCCATTGCTTCCTTTGCTGCTTTGGTTCTGAAGGTGACCTCAGCGCAAGGCAGGCCACCATCAATCAGGGCCCGTGCGAGCGGCTCTGCATCATTCGCACTCTCAATGGCAATGACGGGAACAATACCCAGCAAGCCTATTTCCTCAAAAACCTTGTGCATACACGTACCTTCACTTATTCAACGTTTGATGCGGGCACTGCCGCCACCCATAACGTGCCTGATTTCTTCCATCGTCACCATACTGGTGTCACCCCGTGTGGTTTGCAGCAACGCTCCATGCGCCGCACCCATTTCCACACACTCTTGTGGTGTCATCCCATGCAACAAGCCATACACAAAGCCACTGCAGAAGCCATCACCGCCTCCAACACGGTCCTCGATTTCCAGATTCATGAACTTGCGGGACTCGTAGAACTTGCCGTCGTAGTACATGATCGCCGACCAGTTATTCACCAGCCCGCTCACTACTTCACGCAACGTTGTGCCGACAGCCTGAATGTGCGGGTAGGTCTTCACCACTCTCTCCACCATCTTCTTATAGTCTTCGACAGAGAGACTCTTCAGATCCTGGACTGTTCCTTCAACCTCAAATCCAAGCACCTTCTGGAAATCCTCTTCATTTCCAATAAGGACATCAATGTACGGCACGAGTTTCTTCGTGACTTCAATTGCTTTCTTGCTTGACCAGAGTTTACTCCGGAAGTTGAGGTCATAGCTGACGATTGTTCCCGCATCATGGGCAGCTTTCATCGATTCAACAGCAACATCAGCGCAGCTATCACTCAAGGCCGTGAAGATACCTCCTGTGTGGAACCAGCGGACACCACCGCCAAAGATACGTTTCCAATCAACATCGCCGGGCTTCAGATGCGAGACTGCCGTGTGACCGCGGTCGTAAAGAGTCACACTCGCGCGAACCCCCATACCCACTTCAGTAAAGTTGAGACCGATGCGATCCACGCGGCCACACCCATCATAGGGAACCCAAATCACGTGGCTGATGTCCATTCCGCTTGCGCGAGCGTGATTCTTGATGAAATGTCCCAGCGGATTATCCACCAGCCTCGAAATCCAACCAGTCCTCATCCCATAGCGGGAAAGCGCATAGGCAACATTATACTCACCACCACCTGCGTATGCCTCAAAGACCGGAGTCAGTTCAATACGTTGATGCCCGGGCGGGCTCAAGCGAATCATGCACTCCCCCAGTGCAAGGAGATCGAGCTTTGTTTCGGTTTCCGATTTGATTTTCAGAGACATGTGTGTTCTTTGCATTCGTGAGTGTATTGATCCCGTGCTTCCTATGGTCGAGGGATCCTCAACGCTGGATGCGCGCGGAACCTCCTTTGGCAAAACTCTTCGCCTGTTCCACAGTAGCCATCGTCGTGTCACCCGGAAACGTCGTCAGCAGTGCACCATGTGCCAAGGAATACAGAATCAAACACACCAGAGGGGAGAAGATTCAAACTACTGCGCATTTTCCGCTCTTGTTCTCTTTCCTCATCTCGTCTTCCTGCTCTTCTTCTTTGCTTTCCCGGTGGTTTCAATTTCCGCAATCTCAATACCTTCCCGTTTGCTTTGCCAGATCGCCCACGCAATTGCCACAGCACACAGGATGGCGGCCAAACCGCCAATCGTCTTCATCGCCCACTGCATCTCGGGCGTCCCGCCCTTTGGTTCAATTGCGTTGGAGCTGAGAATCAGCCCGAGCGCAAGAAGGCTGACCATGTTCATGACCTTGATAAGCGGGTTGATTGCAGGTCCTGCAGTATCTTTCAAAGGATCGCCAACAGTATCTCCGGTCACGGCAGCCTTGTGTGCATCGGATCCTTTCCCGCCGTAGATACCATCTTCGATCATCTTCTTCGCGTTGTCCCAGGCACCACCCGCGTTCGACATGAAGACAGCGAGAAGCTGTCCGACCAGAATCATCCCTGCAAGAAATCCCCCCAGTGCATAGGGTCCAAGCAGGAATCCGACAACAAGTGGTGACATGATCGCCAGAAATCCCGGACCGATCAACTCCTTTTGCGCCGTATTCGTACAGATATCGACTACGCGTCCGTAGTCAGGTTTCTTCGTGCCTTCCCAGATTTCGGGATCGCGGAACTGCTCACGGCACTCTTTCACGATGTGTGATGCAGCCCGTCCCACCGCGCGGATGAGCATACTGCTGAAGAGGAACGGGATCGCCCCACCAATAAGGAACCCGACGAACACAATTGGATCGGCAACGGTGAGCCTTCCCGCCTCCCTGAAAAACTGTGATGTTGTCATCTCCCGAATGTTCTCCTCGCTGCCTACGGCAATGACGGCAATGAAGCTCGCAAACAGCGACACGGCAGCAATCACGGCGGAACCGATGGCGATCCCTTTGGTCTCAGCTTTTGTCGTATTCCCAACAGCATCAAGATCAGCAAGGATCTGTCGCGCCCGTTTGTAACTGCCCGGACGTGCCTGTTCCATCTCGTGCGGTTCATATCCCATTTCGCCGATGCCGTTCGCGTTGTCCGCAACAGGCCCGAACACGTCCATCGATATCGTGTTCCCTGTCAGCGTCAGCATGCCTATTCCCGTCATCGCGATGCCGTATGCAATAAACAACGGCGGCGTACCCGCGTAGATAAACACCGATATCATGATCGCCGCGGCGATGACAACAATCGCAGCGACGGTACTCTCGTACCCAACCGCGAACCCCTGGATGATGTTCGTGGCATGCCCGGTTGTGCAGGACTTTGCCAGACTCTTTACCGGATCGTGTCCGACGTGTGTGTAATAGCTGGTTACCTTGTTCAACACAATCGCGAGAAATACTCCGACAAGACACGTAAGCGCTGGACGAAGATCAAGCCCGGGCACGCCCCACGTGGCAAAGGAGGCAAGTCGACTTGGATCCCCGTCGGGAAATCCGGCTGCCGCCATTGGATTGAAGCGAAGGTATTCAGCATCGAAGTGGAGATAGTAATAACCGAGAATGAAGAAACCGACAATGCTTATGAATGACCCTATCCAAAAACCACGATGAACACTTTTGAGGGCCTTGTCTGAAGCATCATGCTCTCCGGCACGAACGGTGTAGGTGCTAATGATCGAGCCGAGTACCCCAATCCCGCGAACGAGTAGCGGGAAGATAACCCCCTTGTGCCCAAAGCTCGCCATGCCCAGAATCATCGCAGCGACGATCGTCACTTCATAGCTTTCGAAAATGTCTGCCGCCATGCCCGCACAATCCCCAACATTGTCTCCCACATTGTCTGCAATAGTTGCCGCATTGCGGGGATCATCCTCAGGAATATCCTTCTCAATCTTCCCGACGAGATCTGCCCCGACGTCAGCGGCCTTCGTGTAGATTCCTCCTCCCACGCGCATGAAGAGCGCGAGCAATGTCCCACCAAATCCGAACCCAAGCAAGGCCTCGTAGGCTTGATCGCCGAAGATCAGGAAAATTATCGTTCCTCCTAGAAGTCCCAATCCATCGGTCAACATTCCTGTCACCGTACCTGTACGATATCCCAGCTGCATCGCATTACCATAGCTATGCATTGCCGCGGCAGCAACCCGAAGGTTTCCGGTGGTTGCGAGACGCATCCCTACAAATCCCACTGTCCAGCTAAACAATGCCCCTATGAGAAATGCCCCTGCGCGTCCCCACCGGAAGGCATCAACAGAGCCGGTATAGGTGAAGAACAACAGGACGGTGAGAATGATAATGAGAGGCCCGATGCGCCGGAACTGCGCCCCGAGATACGCGTCCGCACCCTCACGAATCGCAGCAGCGATTTCCTGCATTTTCGACGTGCCTCGGTCAGCACGGTTTACCTGCCGGACCAGAAGCAAGGCATAGAGCAGACCGGCGACAGCGATGCCAAGTACCGCCATGAGACTGAACACTTCCATTGGCGTATACTTCGGATCATTGAAGAGCGAAAACGGTACAAAGTGTCCGGATTCCACACGGGGTGGGATCATTGTCGTCGCTTGCTGGCCAAAACCGGACTGCCAGACATACGCAGCCGCGAAGAGCACCATCATCACCGCCAAGTAGGTGCGCCGGGCCGTCTCCGATTTGGAGACCCTTTTGATTCGCGATATTATTGAGGTCATTTCCGATGTCTCACGTCTGTGGCAATCGATGATACCGATAGTGGAGTGATCATGTCCTCTGCATCCGAAGGATCTCTTCTCAAGAAATCAGGCTTTCCGACGCCGACCTCCACCACTTTGCATATTCCACTTCCAGCACACGGTGTTCGGGGAATGCGTAGAACTTGAGTCCGGTTTGGTCGCCAAGGAAGAACCCACGGCGAATCGTTCGAAAGAATCCGTGCAGACGGGAATTCCGAGAGACCGTCTTTGTCTTCTTATCACCGCCCCTTTCAAGATCCTTGATACAATCGATGATGTGGAGAGGATCAGGATACGGGAGATAGCCTGCCAGCATCCCTTGTTCATCGCGGTCAAGAAGCATGTCAACAAAGAACAAGCGCGGCACACTAACCGGGTTGTTCGGATCGGTCATGAATTTCAGGAAGGCAGCAGGTGAGAGAGCAGAAACCACCAGCGGATACACTGGACAAAGTTCTTCATACAGATTTGGCCCAACTCCCTCTTCCTTTTCGTCATACGGAGAAGGGTCGAGCGACATGACGCGCCCGTCCGCCGTACACAAATAGAGCTTCCTGAAAACGGACAGAGGGAGGTGCTCGATCACCCTGTAGACCGAGATGTATTTGCTTCGCTTCGGACGTCCATCAAGATGCGGGACACATCGCTGCTCGATATCATCCAGTTTGAAATAGTCGCTTTTCAGGAAGGGATCAATTTCAAAGAAGAGTACATTCCCTCTCACATTCTTCTGGGTCCCCACGGCCATGTATCGTCCGAACGCCTCAGGTTCGAGGTGGGACGCAACCAGACCTTCGAAACGATAGCAGAGCATGTATAAATGAGTCTTCATTGCAATCTCCGTAGCGTGTCAGTCCTACTCTTCGCGATCGGCGACGAAGAGCACAGTCACGTCCTAATGGACAAATCTCCACCATTCATAGTACTTGTTCTCCAATTCGCTGATCGTCGGCATAGGATAGAAGAGAAGCTCGTCTCCAGCCGAAAACCAGAACCCGTGCCGTACCAGGGCGTACGATGCTTCACGGAGAGTCGTGCTCAAACTGATCGTCTTTGTTTTCTTGGACGCATCAGTTTTCAATTCCACCAGATACTCATAGAGGCGCGTTGGGTTATTCTCCGGGATTGGCGAGTACATCATCTCCCGGTTCTTGTTCTTCTCCATGAACTCCGCCACGTTGAACTCGAACTGGGTGAAGCAAATCTTCGGCGCACCCTTTGACTTTGTTCCACTCGTTATGTACTTCCCGAACGCCCGCTGATCGAGCGTCGAGGCAACCAGGTTGGACAGGGGCGTGATTTCCTGATAGATTCGTACCAGCCCGGGCTCGTTCGTGGCAGTGTAAGCACGTGAGGAAATCTCCAGGGCTTTGCCATTGGTGGTAACCAAGTAGAGATTCTTCAGCGATCGGAGATCGACGTGTTCCAGTACTGCATACGAGGAAATGAACTTGGTCTTTTTAGGCTTTCCATCTGGGTGAGGAATCGTCAGTGCAAGGTAATGGTCAATGTCGAAATACGGATTCCGAAAGTTGATGTCAAGCTCAATGAAGATCACCTTGCCTCTGAAATGCTTCGCACTCCCCACGGCATAGTGTTGGGCAAACTCTGTTGGGTTCAGTTGCGAAGAGACAAGAGCATTGATTGGGAATACAATCATGTACAAGTGTTTCTCGAATTCAGCCATCGTTTCTCCTTGATTTGAAGAACTATCGTATGATATTGTTGGTTGGATTTCGCTTACTTCCTGCATCAGGGGACCGCTTTCTGTTACCATCGTGTTGCATTAGCACAACCATATCCTCATCTTTGGATGCGAGCGGAACCTCCTTTGGCAAAACTCTTCACCTGTTCCACGGTAGCCATCGTTGTGTCACCGGGGAATGTTGTCAGCAGTGCACCATGCGCCCAGCCTAGCTTAACCGCTTCTTCCGGAGTTTCTCCCGAAATCAGACCATAGAAGAAGCCGGATGCAAATCCATCGCCGCCTCCAACGCGATCCACCACGTCCAATTCGCATGTCGGTGATACGTGTGTCTTCCCGTTCACCCACGCAACAGCACCCCAACTGTGACGGTTTGTGGAATGAACCTCACGCAAGGTCGTTGCTACTGCTTTCACTTGCGGGTGCTTCTTGACTACCTTGTCGATCATTCCGAAGAAGGTGCTTGGGTCAAGCTTCGACTTTGCCTCGACTTCGGGGCCCGGGATACCCAAACCTTTCTGCAGATCCTCCTCGTTGCCCACCAACACATCTGCGTTCTCCACAATCCGCGCCACAACCTCCACTGCTTTCTGTTGTCCACCCCAGATGTTCCAGAGTTTTTCACGGAAATTCAAATCAAAACTCACGACAGCCCCTGCCTTCTTCGCCGCTTTCATCCCTTCGATAATCACCTCCCCCGTTGTCGCCGAGAGTGCCGCAAAGATACCACCGCTATGGAACCACCGGACTCCGCCGGCAAAGATCGTATTCCAGTCAAAGTCGCCGGGCTTCAGTTGCGCCGCGGCCTCATTTGAGCGATTATAGAACACCACCGGTGCCCGAACACCCTGTCCCCGGTCGCTATACACGGCTGCCATGTTCGGGCCGTTCACCCCGTTGTGCTTAAAGCGTTTGTAGAACGGCTTCACCCCCATTGCCCGCACCCGCTCAGAAATCAGGTCGCCAATCGGATACTCCACCATCGCCGTTGCGATTCCCGTGTCCATCCTGAAGCAATCAGACAGGTTTGCCGCAACGTTGAACTCCCCTCCACTCACGTGAATCTGACATTCAGTTGCCTTCCGGAACGGAATGATGCCCGGATCGAGACGATGCACTAATGCGCCCACCGAAACAAAGTCCAGTCCACCGGCAGGACGGATTGTTAGACCACTACTCATTGCTTACTCCTTTCGTTCGTTTGCTTCATAATCTCTCTGATCCTCTCTGCATTTCCCCTAAACTTGATAGGTCGATGACGCAGTTGTACCACCGCGACCAGTCCAATTGGTGTGGAAGAACTCCCCGCGTGGCTTGTCAGTTCGTTCATACATGTGTGCCCCGAAATAATCACGCTGCGCCTGGAGGAGATTCGCCGGCAAACGCGCATTGCGGTACCCGTCAAAATAGTTCAACGCAGTGGAGAATGCTGGCACCCAGATGCCGTTCAGCAACGCAGTGGAAAGAACGCGACGCCATGCTTCCTGCGACGACTCGATCTTTTCCTTGAAGAACGGGTCAAGCATCAGGTTGGCAAGTTGCGGATTCTTATCGAACGCTTCCTTGATCCTCCCCAGGAATGCCGAGCGGATAATGCATCCGCCCCGCCAGAGCAATGCAATGCCTCCGTAGTTCAGATTCCATTTGAACTCCTCGGCTGCTGCATGCAACAATGTGAACCCCTGCGCGTAAGAGACGATCTTGGAGGCATATAGCGCTTTCTCGAGGTCCTGTAGAAACGCGACCTTGTCTCCAATGAACTTCAACCTCGGTCCATTGAGAACCTTCGATGCAGCAACGCGATCTTCCTTGATTGCCGAGAGACACCGCGCATACACCGCCTCACTGATGAGGGTTAGTGGAATGCCAAGATCGAGTGACGTCTCGCTTGTCCACTTGCCGGTTCCCTTCTGCCCTGCCGTATCAAGGATTCTGTCGACCAACGGTTGACCGTCGGCGTCTTTAAATGCGAGTATGTCTCGTGTGATCTCGATGAGATAGCTGTCCAGATCGCCAGTGTTCCACTTCTTGAACACTTCGTGCATCTCACCAGCGCTCATTCCAAGCAACTCCTTCATGATCTGATATGCTTCACAGATAAGCTGCATATCGCCATACTCGATGCCATTGTGGACCATCTTCACAAAATGGCCGGCACCGTCGTTCCCCACCCAATCGCAACACGGCGTGCCATCTTCAACTTTCGCAGCAATCGCCTGGAAAATCGGCTTCACGTGCGGCCACGCCGATGGCGACCCGCCGGGCATGATCGATGGTCCCTTGAGTGCTCCTTCCTCACCCCCCGATACACCCGTGCCAATGAACAGAAGTCCTTTCGACTCAAGGTACTTTGTCCGGCGAATGCTGTCGGGGTAGTGCGAGTTACCTCCGTCGATGATGATATCCCCCTTCTGAAGGTGTGGAATGAGCAATTCAATGAAATCGTCAACGGCCTTACCGGCCTTGACCATCAACATGACCTTGCGTGGTGTCTTCAACGACTGCACAAATTCCATGATCGCGTGCGAGCCGATGAGCTTCTTGCCCCTGCCACGTCCACTGATGAAGGTATCTACCTTTTCGATAGTACGGTTGTACACTGCACAGGTAAATCCCTTGCTTTCCATGTTCAAGACAAGGTTCTCACCCATGACTGCCAAGCCAACGAGTCCAATATCTGCTTTCGTATTCATATTAAGTCTGCTAGTTCCATCTATGGTTTATGAGATTGATGTTCTGAATCCAAATTCTCTAACAACTGACTGAATGTTGTCTCCTGCGTTTACCAACTTCACCGCGTAAGCCGGAAATTCTCTGCGCAGCGGATATTCTGCTCGCTGCTTTTCAAACGTGTTTGGGGACTTGCGCAGCCTAAGATCATCTGCAATGATGTCATGCGTATGGTGAACAACCGCGCGCATCACTTCCTGCTGATCAAGACCACTGCAATCCACTTCAATCAAGGTGTTGGTTGGAAGAGGTACGCTTTCAGGATACCACGAATCGATCGGCAGACCAAAAAAGCGGCTGAGCGCCTGGACGCTCGTTGCAGTGCCGTTCGCTTTGCCATCGGCTGAGTACCCCGCAATGTGTGGCGTACCAATATCCACCAAATCAAGCAGCTCCAAATCAATTTCCGGTTCGTCTTCCCAGACATCCAATACGCATGCTGCGAGTTTCCCTCCTCTGAGAGCTTGTTTGAGTGCCACCGCGTCCACCACCTCACCTCTTGATGTGTTGAACAAGATTTGATCCTTCCTCAGCCCGGAAAGTAGCTTTTCATCCACGAGATGAAAGGTCCTGTCCTCGCCTTCAAGATTCAACGGAACATGTAGAGTGATGATGTCTGCTTGCTCGATAACTGCATCCAACGATGCAAAGGAACTTCCCCCTTCTCGGCGCTCACGGGGCGGGTCGTTCAAGAGTACATTCACGCGAAGGGCTGTGCAAATCTTGGCCACTTTTCCCCCCACGTTGCCAACACCCACGATGCCAATCGTCTTATTGGATAGCTGGAAGTCCAGTTTCTTTGCCACCTCGAACAAGGCAGCACTGATGTACTGCTGAACCGATGAAGAGTTGCAGCCGGCAGCATTCGTCCAATGAATATTGTGGGACTCACAGTAAGCAGTATCAATGTGGTCATACCCGATGGTTGCGCTTGCGATGAACCGAACGCTGGTACCTTCCAGCAACTTCCTATCGCATTTTGTGCGGGTACGGATAATCAACGCATCGGTCTTCAGTAGATCGTTGCGTGTGATCGCTCGTCCCTCCAAGTACACTACGTCGGCGTACTTCTCCAAAACGCCTTTGATGAACGGAATATCTCTATCAACCACCACATTCATGAGTTCTCTCTTCCATCGCTATCCAAACCGTTTCTTCTCTGCCCACAATCCCAGCGCCGGATTTGAGATGAAGAAGACCTTCTCACCATCAGGCATGGTGTTGTAGCCATCGACGAGCTTCTCAGGATCGTACTTCTTCATCATTATTGCGAGATCGGCGTACCGAAAGTGAACGCCTTCAATGTCCCGCTGTGTAATATGACCGGGACAGTAGGTAATTGAAAATCTCCCTTCCGATGAACCGTGAATCAAATGCGCTGCGGCTCCCAGACTGGACTGCAAGTCCTCACTATTCTTCACCAAACTCAGCACTTTTTCCGTTCCAACATAGCCATGCTTGCGGATGAGCTTGTCGATTCCGGAATCCTCACCAAACTGTGCGAGCCCGGGGGCGAGAACGATAAGTTCCCCACCATCAGCAATCGCCATTCGTGTCCGGTAGATGCTCTTGTTCCCAAGCCACGTGCTTTTGAATTCAGCGGGATCGAGGTAGACAACCACTTTCTTCAACGGCTCGTCAAGCAACTCGAAATTCACTTTCAGGGATAACTCAGCCGCTCGATTGAAGCACTCGCCATCGTCACCGATGAACAGCCCTCGCACAGCGAGTCTATTATGCTCATCTTTCTCGACAACGGTGAGGATGTAAATAATTGGGAGGCGTCGAGCAAACTTCTCCGAGCCATAGTTCAGCACACGACGCACTGGCGTATCGGCCCTTCCCATGATACGCTCCATTCCATAAGCGGCGCCTAGGAAGTGTGTCTTGTTGATTCCGTCTCTACCGCCAGTCCCAATGAACACATTCTTGTTATGCCCGGCCATACCTATCACTTCGTGCGGAACGACCTGACCAATTGAGAGGATAAGATCGTACTCTCCTTCAACAAGCAGCTTGTCTACTTGGATCGGAATAGTGTAGTCAACCTTGTCACCTGAGACCGTCTTCACAAAATCGGCCGGAACTTCACCCAAGGTAGCCAACCCTGCACGCCAGTCATGCACACGGAACAAGCTTCTCGGTACTTTCCCGAACATCTTGCCGATCTCCGGGTCAGTCATGGGGTAGTGTGTCCCTATGGCGGGGAGAATATCTGTTAGTCTCTCTCTATAATACTCCCACGCAAGTTCTGTCAGCGGACCTGCCTGCGAGTGGAACCGGGTGAAGTCTGGCGGGATGGCCAATACTCGCTTCTTCTCACCGAGTTGGTCGAACACTTCAAAGAGCGCAGTTTTGATGTCCGTTTGAGTAAGGCTGTCATTTGGTGAACCATTGCCGAAGAGCATCATGGGGACCTATACTCCGGAGTATGCCGAGAATCCACCATCGACGGGAACAACAATGCCTGTTACGAATTTTGACGCCGGTGACAGCAGCCACATCACTGTTCCAAATAGATCCTCCGGATCACCAAACCGTCCCATGGGAGTGTGGTCTATGATTTTCTTGCCCCGTTCAGTGAGCTTTCCCGTTTCCTTGTCCGTCAGCAAGTAGCGGTTTTGGTTCGTCAGGAAGAACCCCGGTGCAACTGCATTCACCCTGATGTTCGGTGATATCTCCTGCGCCATATACACTGCCAACCACTGTGTGAAGTTGCTAACGGCAGCCTTCGCCGCGGAGTAAGCGGCAATCCTCGTCAGCGGACGGAAGGCATTCATCGAGGAGATGTTCAAAATCACCCCTTCCTTCCGCTCAGCCATATGCTTGCCGACTATTTGCGATGGAATGATTGTTCCCAATAGGTTCAAGTCTGAGACGAACTTGATCGCATCCGGCGGCAAGTCGAAAAATGTGCTGGTGGCGCTGGTTGTCGCTTTCGGATTGTTTCCACCGGCGGCATTCACCAGGATATCTATCTTGCCAAACGCCTTGATCACCTGCTCGGTGGCATTTTGCATAATCTTTGGATCAAGCACGTCACCATACACCACAATAGCCCGATCTCCGACAGGCTCTATCCGTTTCATCAACGGTTCCGCCAGCGCAGGATCGCGGTCGACAATGGCGATGTTAGCATTGCATCCGAACAGTGCGCACCCAAGCTCTCCCGCCAAGACCCCTGCACCACCCGTTAGCATCACCGACTTGCCGGTGAAGTCATACATCTTACTCAATTCTTCAAGATTCATCGTCGTATCATGCAGGGAAGTTTGTGTTATGGAGCTGCATTAGTGCAGATCCAATGTGACTATCCATTTGCCTTGACCTCGTTTATTTCAAATGGTTCGAAACGTCGTGCAAGGAAATGGTTTATAGCGAAGGCTATCAAATAGGCGAAAGCGCAAATAGAAAAAAGAACCGCATAGCCTCCTGTGACGTTTCCGGACGATTTGAACACATCGAGGAGTTTCCCCGTCACGATCGGGAAGATGATTCCACCAAGGGCACCAGCCATGCCGCCGATTCCGATAACAGAGGCCACTGCTCGTCTCGGAAACATATCAGAGACTGTAGTGAACAGGTTGGCCGACCATGCCTGATGTGCAGCACCCGCT
>DPLS01000334.1 GCA_003541875.1 Bacteroidota bacterium
TATACGAAGAACATCCTGTTCGAGGGTCGTCCGGATGTTACTCGTATTCTCTTCCATTCCATCGAACAGCACTTTGCCGGAGAAAAGTCGCGCACGTTCTTCTTGCTGGATGAGCTTGAAAAAGAAGCGCAGTTGTTCTCAGATGTGGCTGAGCGAGTTGCTTCGCTCGGAGTCGAGTGTTCCGCACAACTGATGAGGCAGCATCTTAAGACGATCCACGAGCACACCGTTCGCAGATTGGCGAAAGCCAGGACACTCGGCAGCATGGCGCAAGCGTGCATGGACGTGTTGACCTACATTGATGAACACAGCACTGCCCGTCGACACCCGCTCTTCAGGCCGTATGTTGAAACACTGATTGAATCGTTGGACGGCATTACCTCGTCGATGCTTGCCGATGCAGTGTTTGCTGATCACTCACGGGCAATGGCCTTCCTCGGGCGGTGTGTGGCTGATGCGCAGGTTCCATTTCCCGGTACACCGCTGAATGGGCTTCAAGTTCTCGGTTTTCTCGAAACGAGGAATCTGCGGTTTGACAACGTGTTTGTCCTTGATGTGAACGAGGATGTAATTCCCGGATCGGGTGGGGGGCACACGTTGATCCCGCAACAAATCCGTGAGAAACTCGGGCTGCCTACCTATCACCAGCAAGAGGAGATCGCGGCGTACTACTTCGACCTGCTGATTAGTGGCGCACGGGAGGTGCATCTCTTCTTCAGCGAAAATGCTCAAAAAGAGAAAAGCCGGTTCGTTGAAGAACTCCTGTGGGAACGGCAGCAACGTGACGGCAAGGATGAGACACGTGAGTACATCCAGTCCATCGGCTATAAGGTGTGGCTGGCCAATCCGTCCCCAGAAAGCATTCAGAAGCGGAGCGAGGTGGTGGACTATCTTCGACAGTTCACGTACCACTCGACTGCGTTGGACATGTACCTGAGCTGTCCATTGCGATTCTATTATAACTACGTTCTGGGATTGAAGGAGAAAGAAGAGGTAGCGGGTGACATTGAAAGCAGCGATGTGGGAAGCTTCGTGCATGAAGTGCTGAAAAGGTATCTCAAAGATACGATTGGGAAAAGGCTGACACCGGAGGATCTTGACGTTGCGCGTCTGAATCGAATCCTGGACGAGCAATTCCCATTGTGGTTCGGAGTTGAGCAAACCGGAGCAAAGTATCTGCTGCAAAGGCAAGTACGAACTCAGCTCGGGCGCTTCCTAGCTGATTACCAACAGCCAATATGCAACAAGGAGGCAGTCACGCTGCTTGAACTTGAATCGAAGGTTCAGCGGGTGTCAAAGAACCACTTCACGTTCAGCGGCAAACTCGACCGCATTGAGCGACGGGGCGAGAAGATTTTCATTCTCGACTACAAGACCGGTGGCGATGAGAAGAGACTCGGCATTGATGTTGAGAAGCTTGTCGCCGATCAGCGAGAGACATGGAGCGAGGCGATCGGCTCGCTGCAACTGCCAATGTACATGATGCTCTATTCCGAGAGCAGGCAAAAAACTGTTAAAGAGATAGTGCCTGCATATCTACTCTTGGGGAGGAACAAGATTGATGAGGAGATCGAGCTGAGGCTTTTTGAGGATGGTGTCGATATCGAGGAAGTCTATGCGAAACTGGAGCGCATCATTTTCATACTGCTGGAAGAAATCACAAATGCTGCCGTGCCTTTTGCCCCCACAAGCGACATCCAGGAGCACTGTCCGCGTTGTCCATTCACAACCATGTGCGGGACCAGCTGGGTGAAGAAGCCAGCATTCTGACATCGAGCTAACGCTGCAGATCCTTGCTCGCACTATCGAGGGCTTTCACTTCATCTGCTGTCAATCTCCATCCAAGCGCGCCTGCATTTTCTTCAGCCTGTTGAGCATTCTTCGCCCCGTGAATGGGAATCGCTCCTTTGCACATCACCCAGTTCAGTGCGACCTGTGCGGCTGCCTTTCCCTGATGTGACTGTCCGACCTCATTCAACAATCCGATCAGTGGCTGGATCTTTGCCAGGTAGCTAGCATCATATCGCCGGCCGCGATCTCCCGGTGGTGGATTCGTCGGCGAGAACTTCCCGCTGAGTAGGCCTTGTGCCAGCGGACTGTATGCGAGCAATGTAACGCCCAACTTCTTGCACGTTTCAAAGACGCCGTCGGTTTCGGGATGGCGGTGCAACAAACTGTAGTCTGCTTGGTTACTTGCGAGTGGAACGCCTCGTTTTGCCAATAGCTTGTGTGCCATCCGCAGTCGGCTGGCATCGTAGTTTGCGGTGCCAACTGCTTTGGTCAAACCTTGTTCAACGGCATCAGCGAGGGCGGTCATCCAAGTCTGCACTGGGACGAATCGGAAGTGGAAATGAGTCTGGTACAGATCGATCTGTTCAACCTGCATCCGCTTAAGGCTGCTGTGAAGTGAAGTCAGTAGATGGCGCTTGAGGAACCGGTTTCGCCACGGAGGGAACTTCGTCGCTACTACTACGTTGGCCTTTGACTCCTTGAGGAATTTCCCGAGCAGCAGTTCAACTTCACCGTTGCCATAGGATTCGGCGGTGTCAAAGAAGTTGATGTCGGATTTCAGGCTTGTTTGGAACGCTGCGCGCAAGTCTTCTTCTTTGTAGTCTCTGCCGGTTCCGTATTGTCCGGTGCTGTCCCAGGCCCAGGTCCCGAAGCCGAGCGGCATGATGCTTACTGGGCTGTTCCCAAGACGAACCGGTTTCTCCTCAAACTTCATGATGGATCTCCTCAAACTGACCTGTCCTTCGGTTCTTCCGGACATTATCCCAATGGAAACACCTTCCGTTCATGGCAATGTAGACCCCGACAGGGAGTGTTTGTACGAATGCCAGTGCGCTCCCCAGATTAAACAGGCCGTCTGAGCTTCCAAACTTATACGGGATCATGGCTCCTGTCAGCATAACCGTTTTGTTCTTGATCGTCTCCCCGAGAACTCGTGCAGTCACTTCCATTGTATCGGTGCCGTGGGTGATGATGATCTTGCTCTCCTTTGTCTTTCTGCACTGTTCGACAATCAGGTGTCTGTCGGCATCGGTCATCTCCAGACTGTCCACCATCATTAATGTCCGGATGTCCACGTTGAGCTTGCATCTTCCGAGGGCAAGCATCTCGGGAATGTGCGTATCTTTGAAGTAGAGTGCACCTTCCAGCTCGTTATACTCCTTGTCGAAAGTCCCACCGGTAACAAACAGCCTGATTGCCATTTCCTGAGGTCTCCTAATGGACAGTTCCAAGATACGGAGGACAGACGGAATTGGCAACCCGTTCTCACCGGAATGTCCGCGCAAGTCTTGATATTCAATTGATCCATGCCGATATTGTGCGGTAACCAAACACACAACGTAAGCGAGATCTGACATTCCAATGAATCACATTCAAGGTTCGGTTCACCCAACTCACGCACTCATCGATCTATCGGCATTCCGACACAACCTCTCGGTCATCAAGAAGTTCGTAGGTGAGAAGACAGGAATTATCGCTGTCGTGAAGGCAAATGCATACGGCCACGGCATGGAGATCATCACCAGGGAGGCGATACGGAGCGGAGTATCGTATCTCGGTGTCGCACGGATTACCGAGGCCATTGACCTTCGAAGGGCCGGCATCAGCTTACCGATTTTATTGTTTGAAGTCATTCCTCC
>DPLS01000231.1:0-526 GCA_003541875.1 Bacteroidota bacterium
TTAGCATTCGTAATGTAGAAATCATTTGCTGTGTTGCCAGTGAAATATCCTCCCGCATACCGTGCAATCGATTGGAACTCAGGAATGATTCCAATTGACTGGTTCGATGGATATGGATCCGTTCCGGGGCCCGGATAAGTATAGTTGCCATATCGAACCACATCTACGACTCTCCCATTGTTGTCCACAAGAAGCAGTTGGTCTGTAGACTCCAATTGTGAGGAATAGTACGTCTGATACACTGTAACAATGATGCTATCTCCACGAACTCGTTCTATAACAACAACCGAATCGACCGATGCAAACGCTCGACGCTCGCGGTGCATTGTCGATGCGCCTTGCCCCCATGCAGTATGATGATCGAGCAGTCGGTCCTCATTGTTCACGATTGTGAAGAGATCGTTGGGCTCCATAACAACGGTGTCTCGAATGCCGATCGCGGACAAGTCACCCGCCTTGGCAAACGGCACACGAAATCTCCCGAATTGGGGAGACGAAAAAATTGGTGACCCCAACAGGGTGCGAA
>DPLS01000231.1:699-9979 GCA_003541875.1 Bacteroidota bacterium
CGACGAAAAAACTGGTGACCCCAACAGGGTGCGAAACTGGAGAAGAGAATCAACTACCATAGTTGTGATAGTCTGTTGTCGGGTTGTTGTGAATTCAAGGAGCCAGTCCGCGATGTCCACTCTTGAAGTTGTTGGATTGAGGAATTCGATCCAACTATACGGAGCCTGGCTTGTGGGTGGCAGAGTAAATACTTCATTGATGACAACATGTGAGGCAGGCTTATAGTCGACAGGCGTTGGTTGTTCTGTTACAATCTCACACCCCAGCAGACCAATGCAGGAAAGGACTCCCGCGAGAGCACAGCTTTTCAAGACCGTATGCATACTCAAAATCCTATTTCGGTTGAGAACATGTGGGTGCCGGACAGATACTTGTAGTTGGTGTACGCATAGTCCAGCGATCCGTTGATGCCCAAGCTTTGAAGACTGAGGCCGAGACCACCGCTCCAGTTTTCCGTGTCATAATTGAATCGATATCCTGTCCTGAGAGATACCAAATTCTGGAACGTGTATTCCACGCCAAGATTGTACTGCTCCTCGGCATCATTCGGACGTCCCACCTGCAGGGCAATATAGACAAGGTGATCATCCTCTCGAAGTGCCGTTATGCGAGCGCCGAAGCGCAACACAGATGGTATCGAGTATTGTTCATAAATGTATTTCAGATCTTTGCCAAGATTGGCTATCGATATACCCAGACGTGTACGTAATGCGGGGATATCGTAGATCGAGCCAATGTCAAAAGCAAAAGAGGTTGCCCTGTAGTCAGAATTGTAGAGGTACGACCTGATGTACTTTGCACTTAGCCCAAGCCCGAAGTCCTCACTAATCTGACGGGCATAAGAAACCGTATAGGCAACGTCCGTTGACTTGAACATCTGTCCGGTGCCTTCAGGAAAGAACTGGTCTGTCACCGGCATGTCGTCCGTTGTCAGCAGCGTCATTCCCATCCCCACCGTACCCCATTCTTGGAGATTGACAGCCACGCTGTAGAAAGAATGGGTAATCTCGGCGAACCACTGGTGGTACGTGCCACCAAAGGAAGCGTTCGTCACACTCAGGATACCTGCAGGATTATACCCTATCGATGAGGCTCCTTCCGCCAGAGCTGCTTGCGCATTGCCCATCGCGCTGACTCGCGCATTGGTGGGCAACTTAAGGAATTGCCCCGACACGGTGCCCGATCTGTTGCCAGCATCGGCCTTCGGAGCAATAACGATCATGAAGAAAACCGATACGACTATGGCTCTCGTGATTGAATCTCCCATGGCAATACTCTTCCTGTGTTGATCAGTTGTTGCCAACAGCTACCGAATAATAACAAACTTGCCCGTCTGCACTCCCAGATCCGACTCGACCGTATAGAGGTAGATGCCGCTTGCAAGTGCCCGGTTGCTCTCGCTTACCAATGG
Organism: Bacteroidota bacterium; assembly: GCA_003541875.1. Taxonomy (GTDB): domain Bacteria; phylum Bacteroidota; class Ignavibacteria; order UBA10030; family UBA6906; genus UBA11986. Next base: position 2,112 of record DPLS01000231.1, read on the forward strand.
CACGTTCTCATCCCCGAATGGAAATGCTGTCCCCACGTTCCCGTCATGCTCGACGGTGCGGACAAGATCCCCGGCAAGCGAGAATATCCGGATAGTGCATTTCGCTGGAAGGTTTATGAACTTGACCTTGCGGTCGTTTTCATCCCACACACTTGCCCTCCCCTCGAAGCCGGCATTTTCATAAGTGTAGTTTTGATCAGTACGATATGGGTTTGGCACAACACTCACTTTCCCGAGTTGAGAGGAAGTGGAAAATGGTAATTGTTTGTCCTTTCCAATCGGCACTGCATTGACGAGCTTTGAAGATTCGAGTGGCTCAACCGGCACATAGGTGATCGTGCTATCAGGGTTCCTCCGTTCCGTAAGATTGGGGATGGACTTCGAGGTGACGGCATAAACGTAGGTCCTCCCTCTCGTTAAATTGGAGTCAACATACGTGTACTCTAAACCGGTGTCATACTCAAAGCTCAAGCTGTCGGGATAGCCGGGCGGCACCTTCACATCCACTTGCTTAAGAAGTGTAAAGCTGTCGTCAGGGTAGTTGGGATCATAGCTTTTCCAAATGAGGTACGCTTCAAAGTTTCGCCCGCCCTTAGTCGAATCCGCCCAAGATGGTGGATTCGACCGTCTAAGCGGATCACGTTGAGCGACCTTGCTTGTGCTGTCCCAATTCAACTCCGGGTCAGTCGCCAACTCCGGTCTGTGGAAGACGATGTCATCGCCAGGCCGCCATTTCCAGTCCAGGGTTACTTTGCGATCACCGACTTCGGCACGCAACGGAGGCGAAGGTGGCGTAAACGGCAACCGGATTCCCTGGTTCAAATAGATGTCGAGTGCCCTCGTTGCATTTAGCTGCATCACGATCCGCGGATCTCTCGTCCGTGACTTTCCGGAGACGAACGCCATCGCGATCTTGAGCGTGTCCGTGAATGGCTGCACCCTCCACGGCCTGCCGAACGCAAACAGAAAACGGGTGTCGGAGAGTGCAGGATATTCATCCCCTCGTTGCACTCCGGAAGCCATCATATCATATTTGGCCTGATCGGTAATCGGGCTCTGCGCGAGGGGATACCACTGGAACGTGTATCTCAGCCCTGTCAGGTCTCTTCCGTTGGCCCAAAGAAGCGTTGCACCAAACGGTGTCGATCCTCGATCAAGAGGATTGTGGATGTATGCGGTCTTCGCATCCGGGTAGTAGCCGGTAAAGTTATTCCGTTCGAACAGGTTCACTGCTACCGGGCCGACATCTCCATCCACAAAGAACCCTATGAATACACTATCCAACGGTCTGGGGCCGGTGTTGATAATCTGATATTCATTGATAAGGATTGCTTCTGCGTAGGGATCCTGCCACGCGTAGGATTTCTGAAGCACTTTCAGATGCATCGGGGTATGGTTCAATGCAGAGAATTGGTCATCCGTATACATACAGTACATGTCATGATCCGAGATCGGATTGAAAGGAAAATTCGATCCCCAGTATTCATCCCATCCGGCAGGCTTCACTGTATTGCCTCTGCTGGCAGTCCAGAACGAATCGGCCGCATTGGGTCCAGGACTAAATTCGAAAAGTGCGTTTATCCCACCCCCGTACCCTTCGTACGCACAAGAAACCAGCTTCACCTTCTGGTACGTTCCTCCAATGAGGCTGTCCACTTGGGCTCCAACCCATATGCCGCCTCCATAAATGTGCTCGATGCTTTCTCCAATAGGGTATTCCAGGCCAATGTGATTGATATCTCGAGGAGCACCTGAACGCGGTGGATAGGTAACATATCCGATTGCACCGCTATTGTCCATTTCCATCTTCATGCTACCACCAGAGTATTGCTTCCTGTTCACAAGATTCGCCGCCGTTGGCTGGTCCGTCCCAATGGACCCAACCCTCGCTCCGGGGTCTTGGGATGGGGAAGCTGTTCTCTGAGTTTTCCTCTGGTCGGCAGCGCCCAGAAGCAAAAGACTACCAAGGATGGAAACGAGCAGGTAGCGTGTTTGTTGATTTGATTTTCGACTCATCGTCTCTATTCCCAATTGATTTTCATTCCGAGGAGAATCTGTCGTGGTGGGCTGAAGGTGTAAGGTGAAACTCGCGCATCAAACGAATTCCAGGCATACACATCCTTTGGATCATTTGGATCGTAGTCTCCAAAAATATATGGCGCGCCCGTTGCATTGTTAAAGCCGCCACCATTGATGTCGACGTTACTTCTGTTCAGTAGATTTGTGATATCCAGTGTGAACACGAGGCTGAGTTTTTCCATGAGCCTGAACCCTTTATGCACGGACACTCCAACGTCCGAAGTATACGGACCGTTGCCGGTATTCTTGAGATAAACATCCTGCAGTGTCCTCCCACGATTGTAGGGTGTATAGGGGAAACCACTCCCGTAGGTCCACGTCAAAGAGACGCCCCAATAATTAAACGGAAGTCCAAACACCGTGTACTCTTCCCTGGGACCAACACGATAGCTGACAAACAGGTTTAACGTATGTTGCTGGTCAAAATCAAGTCGCACCTCTCTGGGGAGGCCGTTCAGTTCAGGACTTGCTGCGGCAGCCAACGGGTCCGACGTCCGTCCTTTCGCCAGTTGGAATGTGTACCCGAGACTCCCTTGTATGTGATCGCGTTCCTGTTTGCTGATAATGACCTCAAATCCCCTGGCGCTCGCATAGTCAAGATTTACAAACTTTGAGATGTCGTAAGGCGAGCCTATCACGGGCTGAGTCGTGATGTCATCGAAGGTATCCTTGTAGTAGCCCCGGATGCCAAGAGATAGGTCTTCAAACAGAAGCTGGTCAAACCCGGCTTCATATTGCACGGTCTTCATCGGCCTTAGGGCGGGGTTTCCAACATAGTTCCCATCAATCTTCTTGTCACTGATCGGATCCTGGTAGTATTGATTTCTGTCAGGGTACTGGAGAAAATGTGCATAGTTGAAGTAGAACACCGTACGCGAAGATATCGGGTATCCTATTGATAGCCGTGGACTGATTTTGCCACGAATGAATTGCGACCAGAACGACCGGTTTCTGAGCGAGTCGGCCCAATCGGCTTTCTCTCTCGTCGCAGCTTCCCATCGCGACACGAAATCAGAGGAAAACACTTGATCACCAAGATAGTAGAAGTCGTAACGCAACCCTACGTGAACGTTGATCCCCGTGAGTTCGATGTTGTCCTGGACATAGAGTGCCCCGCGGCTTGGCATATTGTTGGAGACCCATCGTGCATATCCGTAGCCGGGGTAGGCTCCCCGCTGGCTTGTATCTCTCCGGGCATTTAGTGGGAAAGAGATGGCAGTCGACTGAACGTGTTCGTAGTAGTATTCCGCCCCCGCTTTCAGAAAATGGTACTCGTGAACCTGTGCGCTATAATCGACCTTAGAATTCCAGATTACTTCGTTCGATGTCGACCAACTTTGCCCAGTCCCGAGGTCGTTGAACCCGTTGCCATTAGGATCCAGGGCACTTAGCTCTGTGACGATGGAGTAGAGATCAGGAGACAGGCCACCAACGCTGGAGGTCGCCTCCCTCTCCTGCCTGCTGACATACGCCTTCAAGAGTGCGTTCGTCCCTAGAATGTGCGTCCAACTCAGCATGTTCTGCGTCTTCATCCGAACCGTTGAGGCAGTTGAATCAGAGAAATCCCGCCAGTTGTACCCGGCGCTCAGGGGATGTGTGGAGCTGGCATCCGCGCTATACCGGAAGAAAAACTGATCGCTTTCACCAACCACATACGAGATCTTTGTGTTGAAGGAGTAGGTGTTGTTCTGGCGATCAGAGTAGGTAAACCCAAGGTTGTTGAGGATGTCTCCAAATAGACCCGTGAATCTTATCTTGCGCTTCAAGGGAGAATAGAACTGGCTTGTGTTGAAGTGATAAGGACCGTCACTCTGGTCGAATGTTGAGCTCATGAAGAAGGCCAACTTTCCAGGAACCTCCACGCCGAGCGCGGGAAGCAAGTATCTCGTGATTGGCTCGGGCCCACCTATATCCCCCGCATAGTAATGCGAGTTGAACCCCGACGAAGCGATTTCGTCCGTACGGTAGTGAACAGACCCATCATAGTCATCCCCCCCACCTTTTGTTGTTATATTCACAACGCCGGACTGAGCATTGCCAAACTCGGCGTCAAGCCCACTGCTCGAAACACTTACCGATTGAATAGCGTTGGCAGAAACCGACAATGCACTCCCTGTAGCACTCCCGCTGTAGATCTGCTGCAACTGCTCATTTGCCGTGCTTGTGCCTGCTGTCCCGGTCACGCCGCCCACATCATTCACTGGCACTCCATCAACCAATATTTGTGTTTCGTTTGCGCGGCCTCCGCGAAGGAAGAACTTGGATCCGAACTTCACAACACCGGCTTGGAGTGCAAGAACATCCTCATACCCCTTCACGTTGGGCAAAGACTCAATCTTCTCCTTGCTGTATGTTTGATCTCCCGCAGTCTTGGTCACGTCAACCAACGGCCGAGTGCCTTCAACAGTCACGCCTTCCATTTCGATTTCTGTGCTCGCAAGCTTGAAGTTCATCACGGTGGTTTCGTCGGCGTTTATCATCACCTTTTTTGCTTCCAGGATTTGATACCCCAGCAACGACACTCTCACCGCATAAGAACCGGGCGTGATGCCGACAACCTGGTACTCTCCCTTGTCGTTTGTCACTGCCCCACGCCCACTACCAAGAATGAGGACATTCACGAGTGGCAGGGATTCTCCACTCCGTATGTCGGTGATCTTTCCCTTGAGTATGCCTGTCGTTCCGCCGGCAAACGCGTGATGAATTGTGACCACAATGAGCACGAGACAAAGACCCGCGCGAACAGAGTTTGGTTTCATAGATAGATCTCCAATTCCAAGGCACTACTCATTGATGTCTATGAAAGCTTGACTAAGTGCAGCCTCCACCGCAACCCTTTCAGCGTAATAAAGCGGAAACCCAAAGAACACCACGGAGTAGGTCTGCCGGGCTGGGGGCACCGGAGGCGGCGCAAGGTACCGAACCCCCACTGGCCTATTCTCGTACGTGGGGTTGTCACTCCGGGAATCAAACAGAGAGATCGCCTGAGCAAAACCCCTCGGCGGATTCACCCTGATGTTCCGGATGGCATAGCTCGAATCGGCGGTCACTTTTAACGAATCCAACCTCATGGTCGGATAACCGAGCGCACCTCTCACCCCGGCAAAGTCTCTCTCCGGGTTATTGTAGGTGTTTGTAACGTGGAAGATCTCATATGACCAGGGCTGCCGGGGAGGGAGGCCATCAAGGTAGTTGGCAAAATTCGTCTCTATAGAAGGCGGGCTGCTGACAATCAGCTTTCCACCCATAATCAGATACGCTCTCAACGAATCCTGATTGACCACACTGAAGATTCGCGCTCTGTCAGGGCTGGGGAAAGGAAGATATACCTGCTCATAGAGGAACAACACTGTCGAGAACTTTGTAAGCACGGTAAGAGGTGGAAAGTTATAGCCGGCCGATGCCCTTGTCCAAATCGTGGTCCGATCTCCCTTGCCAAGCGAATTCATCAATCCACGATAGAAATCATTCACCCGCGTAGTATCGGGATCACGTAGCGTTCCGCTTCCGTTCTTATCGTTGTTGATGATCAGGATTTTTCTTGGATATGTGGGATCATCAATTGAAGGAAGAATAGAAACGAAGGTGGTTCGAATAGGAAGACTGATAACACCCCACTTGTTCCTGGCGCGCAAGAACATCGGGTGAATAACTGATACGTCCGCTGTCGTATCGAGGAAACTGGACCCAGTGACTATTGCCAGAGCGTCCGAACTCCAGGCAGACCACCGCGGTCTATTGTTGTTCCGTCTGTCCACCGTATCATCGACACACCAGGAATACTGTTGTTCGAAGGTGCTCGGATCAAGCGTCGTGAAAGTGAACCGTAAACCAGTGAACCTCTCTGTCAGATGTCGTAGCACGTATTGGGTGCCCGTGGGTGGGGGTTGGCTGGCAAACAAGACCGTGGGCTGAGGTGATTGCAGCGTCCAGAAGAAAACATACGCCGGGTTTGGATCCTGCACATCGCTGTTGTCGATGGCTCTGACCTCAAACTTGTGGACGTTTGCAGTATCAGGAGAGCCGAAGATGAACGTGCCCTTCGTGGGAGAGTGATTCACGTCCGGATTGCCACCGTAAATGGAGTCCCCCGGTACGGGACCGGTTTTGTATGGAACAGCAAACGCCCTCCGCGTCGCGAGTGAATCTCCGATAGTACGGATGAGTTCAGGAACTCCTCCCTCTTGAGGGTTCAGAGTAGCCAGAAAACTGTATATCCGGAATAGGGACGATGGATTGCCTGGCACCAAGATTTGATTTTGCAGTGAGTAACCACCAAGAGAATTGATATTCAAAATAGTCGTCCAGGGCACCGTGATACCCCGGCTTCCTTCGGTCGAATCAGTCCAACGATATTGATAGGCAATAACGATCCCATCGGGATCGCCACCTGACCAGAACAACGTTGCTTCCGGTAGAGCCCCCAACCGCAGATACACTTTAAAGGTATCATTCGCCGGAATGTTCGCGATCTTGGTGTACGGCACAGTGTTCCCCTTTTTCACCCCCGAAGGATCTTCACAACTCCAAAGACCGACCACAAAGCACGCGGTCGTAATTGCTGCGACAAGCCACTGAAGAACACTGTGAAAGGTTATCTTAGGCATGGCGAATGATCCACCTCAAAGTGTCTAGAATATTTGTACGGACGAAACGTAGAAGTAAGGTCGGTAATCAAACCACTCGGTTCTTCTCACCAAGGCGGAATCCAGGTCAAAGGTGATTGTTACGCGTGTGAGTCGACCTTCCTCGACCGTGATGTTGAACGGTGCGTGACCCGGGAAGGGCAGTACATTCAAGTCACCTTCATAACCAACAGGTTGCCTCAACTCAATGGAGTTAAAGATTGAGTCCTTGAAAGTCCGGATCGCATCCGGGCCAAATGCCGGCGCCATCTCCAAGTCAATCTGGGTAACCGCATGAGGAGGAGCATAGACCTGCCCAAGGACATAGGCAGAATCCCTTGCAACCCGATCCAGACAATTGAGCTGGTCCCCGTCGGGGTTGCGCCGAATGGCAACAAGATCAGAGTACAATTCCATTTGCACGCCATCCGACCGCTTTGCAACGATCTTCCGAAGGGTCGCACTCATAAAACCGAACGCATTCGAATCAACACCCGCAAATGGGAGTAGTTCTGTTCGGGAATTCTTGGACCGCATTCGAATCTCAAGGATCCCGGGAGAAGGTGTATCGTACTCATATTGCTGGCATGAGAGCGCAAGCAACGAGAACAACGCACCGATCACCAGGCGCGATAGAAATGTCCTGTGTGCGAGAGACATAGTGACTCAAAGAAATGTGGATGAACGACCAGTCTGGGATTGTTTCACTTAAAAGAACTGGGGCGAACTTGGGAACTTCCCCTCAGTGTCCCACGCCACTACCTCACCAATGGGCGAGGTACTCATCATTCAGCCTCCTCATCGGATGAACGACCAATTCATCGATGGGTCAGAAGTTGCTTTCAAGTGAGATGGTGTGAGTACTTCCTCTTCCACTGTAGTCAATGTAGCAAATGTGACTTCTCTTGTCAAGTGCCACCAAGCGGATGGATCACTTTCCTCAACGAGAATCCCAACGAGACGGTGCCCATCCGTTGACGGATACAACGACACACAAGAGTCGGACAACATGATCGAAGGTGGGGCAGAAGCCTAAGGTGGTATACACCCAAGCCAATCCTCTCGAGCAGAGCGTGTGCAGATTGTATCTGATGCGGAAAAACGATGAGAGCACCAGCAAGCCGATGCTCTCATTTCTCTGTCGGGGCGGGGGGATTCGAACCC
>DPLS01000231.1:10234-10574 GCA_003541875.1 Bacteroidota bacterium
GGGGGATTCGAACCCCCGACCTTGGCGCCGAAGGCACCACGCACTAGCCGGGCTGTTTGCCAACGCCTGCGAGATATCTCGCAATGCCGCGAGACTTGATCCTCTTCTCTTGTGCCATCGCTTCTGCACGAGTCTCAAAATGTTCAACCTGGACGACAACCCACGGAATGCCTGAACGGGTCGAACGAGATTCTCCGCGGTTGTGCTCATCGAACCGATTGGCAAGGTCTTGGGTGGAACCGGCGTAATAACGATGGGATGTCTTGCTCTGCAATATGTACACGTCGTACATGTCGGGGCGGGGGGATTCGAACCCCCGACCTCTTGGTCCCGAACCAAG
>DPLS01000084.1:0-2296 GCA_003541875.1 Bacteroidota bacterium
CCCGCCTTGCGGATGGTTGATCCTGAATCGGCGACTTCGAGTTCGACGAGGAGTTTCTTGTTCTCGTTGATCTTGTCAGAGATGGCTTTGATATACTGTGCTCGCTCCTCGCGGCTCAACCGTGGCCAGGGACCGTTGTCGAATGCCTCACGCGCTGCCTTAATTGCGCCCTGTGCATCGACAGCCCCTGCACGCGCGAACGTTGCGATACTCTCCTGACTGTACGGATTGATCGATGTGAACGTCCGCCTGTCAGAAGCCGCTCTGAACTCATTGTTGATGTACAACTGGTATTCGCGCACAGACAAGAACTCCTCTAACTCGCTTTCTCCGTTGGGAACTTCGTGAGGTACTGGATGGATCAGAAGATGAAGAATGCTCTGCCAAGATAGGGAAAAAATGGGAATTCCTCAACTTTGGAGGGACTTATAGAGATGCCGACAGGCATTCCACTGGTGGGTCAATGGTCCAAGGGGACGAATCTGCTTGCTGCAGGATAGGGAAGGGTCAAAACAGAACGCCCGGCAAAACCGAGCGTTGTTTTCAAAGAGGCGCCTGGCGATCGTGTTGAATCAGCTATTCACTCCGCTGAATCTTGCTTTCAACTCTTGCTGGAGTTCTTTCGCTTTTGTTTTGATCTCGTGTCCCAGATCCCGAAGCTCCAACTCAAGCTTCCGAAGGTCTTTGTGGAGTGATCCATGGTGTTCCTCAAGGTTTTCAATGTCAGGTGGATCGATGTTCATGTTGAACTCCTTGAACATCTCGAAATGCCGGCCTGAACCGAAGTGCATGCTGCGATGTCGATCCATCTTGGGCACCTCGATGGTCAGCATCTTCTTCGAGCCCTTTCGAATGATCTCCACATCCGCTTTCTCGCCCTGTTTGTATTCTCTTAGCGCATCGTGCACATCTCGCACGTCTTCGACGGGTTCCTTCCCGACTTTCAAGATGACATCACCAGCCTTGAAGCCGGCCTTCTCAGCTTTGCTTTCTTCCGCTACCTCAGTGACAAGAACGCCTTTGCCTTCCGGCGCGTCGAAGTACTTGCCAAGCTGCTCACTCAAAGGAGATAGCTCCATCCCCAACGCATCGGAACTCACGAACACTTCGATGTGGCGAGCTTGCGGCACGTGTGGCAATGCGTGGGGAGCAAATGAATAGGAGTAGCTCCTGCTGCGCGGCTGCTTTTCGATTGTGGCAGTCAGTGTCTTCTTCTCCTCCTTCCTCATCAGCGTAACACTTACTTTCGTGTCCGGTTTTGTCTTCCGGATGGCGGCGCGAAGTTCGTCTGCGTCGGCGATCTTCTTGCCGCCTACTTCGACGATGATGTCTTCTTCTTTGATTCCGGCTGCCTCGGCAGGGCTATCCTCGATCACTTCGTCGACGAGAGCGCCATCAGTTGTCTTCACGTCCATTTCTTTTGCGAGGTGGTGCGTCATGTCTTGGATGGACACACCCAACCAGCCGCCGCGCTCATCAGAGCTTTGCACTATTATGATCTTGGTTGAATCATCAATGCCGCGGGCGCAGACAGTTCCTCCAAACGCCACAGGGAACACGAATGCAGCCAACATCGTTATTGTTCTCATCGCAATTCCTCCTGAATAGTGATCCGAAAGTTATGCTGTTAATAATTAGACTTATGCACGTGCCGTTTGGTTGACAGTCGAGCTAGTTGCTGCGCAGAATCTGGTATAATGCCGAGCGGGCCTTCTCTCCGCCAATTGTGCCAAGATAATGCACCGCATCGCTGCGGAGCTCGTAGTTCTCGTCCGTCCGTGCAACGTTTGCGAGGAAGTCGACAGCCTTGTCGTTGCCAACGTCCGCGATTACAAAGAGGACAGTTTGGCGCTTCCGATTGCGCTCTCCGGGCGTTGCGTTGTAGAGACTGACGAGCTGATCAACCGACTTGTTCTTGTCCTTGGTCCCCTCTGCAATGTGCCCGAGTGCGACGTTCTGGATTTTCTCGCTTGTGTCATTCTTCGCGAGGTCAACATACACCGAGAGAATATCGAACTTCTTGAAGTCCGTCAGTGCATCCAGCGATGCGCATCGCAGAGCGATTGGTTGCTTCCGGTCGAGGGCCACTTCCTTGAGTGTGACGAAGGCCTTCTCGTCATCCTTCGCTTCGGAGATGGCCTCCAGCGCCTCTATTCTGACGCGAGTGTCGGGGTCAAGTTTCTCCGCCTCATATCCCTGGAATGAAGCCATCGGCGGAATCCGCAATCTGTCGAGCCTGAAGGAGTGTCGATCCATTTGCCTGTGGAGCATCGCTTCTGCTTTCCTCATTGGTCCC
>DPLS01000084.1:2618-5706 GCA_003541875.1 Bacteroidota bacterium
ACGTGGTTGCTGTCCCCGGACATCGAAATCGTGATTTCTTGATTGAGATTGCCGAGGTCGGCAAGGACATCATCCACGTAGCTGCTCTCGGGATGCTTGTGGATGAACTTGTTGTACGCTTCAACGGCCTTCTTCCAATTGGTATGTGAGAGCGCATAGGCATTCCAGTATTCCGCATCATCGATGTATTCACTCGTGGGATATTTGGAGATTACTTCGGCGAATTTGGACATGGCAGTGTCCCAGGCCTCGTCAAGGATGGCGCCGTAGCCTGCCTTGTATGTCTTGTAGGCAGGATCTTTCTTGTTATCGTCCGGCGCGGCCACAGGAGGAACCTCGGCCAGAAGAGGAGTTGGAGACTCGAATTGGTGGACTAGAACCTTGACTCTTGGCGCAACATGGTCGTCACCCTGCGCTTGCATGTCCAGAGTTCCCACTACTCCGAGAACTAATATGCCAAGTATCGTCTTCATGTGTGAGTCCTCTTTATCTGTTCTCTCTGGCCGTGATGAACCGTGAGGAATCGAACATTGCTTCAGCCATGCGAATCTTGAACAGCAAATTCTCCTGATGGATACCGCTCCGGATGATCTCGATGTCCGGCACGTGTGCTTGCTCTTCAACATTCTTAAGCTCGATGAGGATCTTCTCAAGGTCGCCCATCAATCGTCTGGATCTTCCATCGAGCGGTTGCTGCCTGAGATACCGCGCCTCACGAATCAGATCGCGGGAGAGACGACGCTCAGAGCTGAAGTCCAATGGCTCACCGCGCTCGGTTTTCATGTTCGTCAGACCGACGAGGAGCATCTTCGATTTCCGGAAGTACTGGCTGACTCTCCGGTCTGGGACGAGAAGTTGGGGGTCGCGTACGAACGTTACGGGCTGGGACTTGTGTTCGAGTGACACCGAGTCCAACTTCGGCATGTTTCCAGCAACATCGACGTTCGTGCGGGGATAGAGGGTCCAGATTGCCAGAGCGACGAACAGCACGGCTGCTGATCCGATGACCGCGTAGACTAACCGGGGACGGAGCAGGAGAACATCTTCCAGCAGATCGATCAGTTCAACGAATGGGTTCTTCCTCGCTCGCTTCTGTTCTGCTATCTTCTCCACGACGGATGATGCGAATGCGTTCCAGAATTCTCCAGTTCGTTCCTCGCTCGGCGGCGTGACTGGCGGAGGCAGGAGGGCAAGGGCCTCACGCAGCGACTTGAGTTCCCGTGCACAATCGGTGCACGTTGAGAGGTGGTCATCGACTGCTGCACGATCCTGCGACGAGAGTTCGTCGTTCAGATACTCGTACAGCAAGAGCTGAATGTCGCCGTGTCTCATCATGCGCCGCTCTCCTGGAGGAAGAGCAACTTGGTTCTCATCTTCTTCAATCCCCTAAACAGGTGTGTCTTCACAGTTCCTTCTGAACACTTCAGTATCTCGCTCACCTGCCTCGTTGAAAGCCCATCAAGATGCCGGAGAATCACCACGGCTCGCTGGAGGGTTGGCAGCTCGTGCAATGCCCGTTCAATGTGGAACCGCCGGTCCAAATCCTCAGTATGATTATCATGGGAGCCAAGGTGTGCTGCTGCAACATCCATAGTGTCAACGGTCCGCTCTTCTTTTCGCTTGCGCTGCTTCAAATGATTGAGAGCGAGATTTGTGGTTATCCTGTACAACCACGTGCTGAACTCCGCATCTCCCCTGAACGATGCTAATGCAGAATGCACCTTGATAAAGACGTCCTGCACAATATCCTCTGCCGCGTCATGGTCTCCCACAAAACTGAAGGCAACATTGTACGTCCGTTTCATGTGACGTTCAACCAGACGCTGGAACGCGCGATGGTTCCCTGCCTTGGCCTCAAGGATAAGTTGCTGCTCAGGCTCAGCAGCGGTCATGCGCAGACCTTGTGTTATGTGTGGTTCCAACAATTAGACAGCCGGAGGTTAGCAACGGTTGACAAGGGTTCCCTCATGTATACGAGGGAACGGCGGGGGAATGTTACGGTATGGGTGTGAGCTGCGAATATGCCTCGGAACTGACAGTCCCGGTGTGGTTTGTTTGGATAGGGCTTTACAGACTGACGGGGTCCTAACTACTCGGCTACGTCGTTCCCTTTGTCTGTTTCGACACGTCGACTACTGGCGTCTGGGGAATGTCCTTCGGGAACCAGACAAGTGGCACCAGCATCGTGATCCCGACGACGACAATCAGCACCGTGGCGAGCAGGAACAGGAAGGAGCCATAGTACTGCGCACCCATGAACGATGAGAGGACTACCGGCAGCGAGAGAAGACTGACTCCGTTGATTAAACTGATGACCCGCGACCAATGCTGCCCTTTCTTCACTCCCCATGCGCAGTAGAAGGTGGAAAGGGCCAGGGGAATCATCAGGATGCCAACAGCGATATGGTTCATGAGAAATAGCGGCATCACCTGTGCTTTCTCCAAAGGCGATATTCTCTCCTCCAGCCACAGGGTGGTTGAGTTGATGAGTGCGAAATACAATGCGGCAACGACGAGGAGGAGAATGCCGTCGATCATCAAGATACGCGTAACAAAGCTTCTGCGGTTCATGTGTGTCACCTGGTTGAGTGGTTAGTTCTGTCGTTGGAATTCTTCCCCTTCGGGGAATGCCTTTGGTTCTGCACCGTACTTCTTCAAGAAACCCTGCAGCCCCTCCGTGGAGGCGGTAAGCACAATTGCTCCTTCGAGTTTTTCGTGTGCAACGACCGGACCGTTCCCGGCAATGAGATCCTTCAGCCAGTCGGGGTCAAGGCCGGCAACTGTGAGCTTGTCGCCTTCCAATGTTACTTTTGAGATTGTGTGGGTGGGGGCGAGATGAATTGCAAGCAGATCGTTCTTGAGCCGGTTCCAGGAGTCTTTGTCAGGGTAGAGGTCGATGAAGAGTGCACCGCCGATCCTTCCGAGATGTGCTTCGAACTCACCGGGTTCTCCCTGTTCCTTCTTTCCGGACGTGTGGGAGGAGATTTCGTGTTGCAGGTATGTCACCCTGTACGCGTTGGCCCCGAATTGTTTGAATGTGAGTGTCGTCTTTCCCGTGGCATGCACCCAGGTGCCTACCAATCCCTTT
>DPLS01000019.1:0-5671 GCA_003541875.1 Bacteroidota bacterium
CTTGTGCTGCGGTCGATCCGGCTTCCCGAATGTGGTAGCCTGAAATCGAGATCGTATTCCAGCGCGGCACCTCTTTCGCGCAATACTCAAAGATATTGGTGATGAGACGCATCGAGGGTTTTGGAGGGAAAATGTACGTTCCCCGTGCGATATACTCTTTCAGAATATCGTTCTGTATCGTACCGCTTATGAGTTTCTTGTCTACTCCCTGCTTCTCTGCCACCGCAATGTACAGTGCCAGCAACACGGAGGCAGGGGCATTGATTGTCATCGAGGTGGAGACCTTATCCAGCGGGATATTCTCGAAGAGGATCTCCATGTCGGCGAGAGTGTCGATGGCGACGCCGACTTTCCCGACTTCACCATAGGCAAGCGGATCATCGCTATCGTATCCGATCTGTGTGGGAAGGTCGAACGCAACCGACAGACCAGACTGTCCCTGCAAGAGCAAATAGCGATATCGTTCATTGGATTTCTTCGCGGTCCCGAACCCCGCATACTGCCGCATCGTCCAAAACCTTCCACGATACATCGTTGGCTGAATCCCCCGAGTGAACGGATACTCGCCTGGAAAACCGATTGACTCAAGATACCTCTCATCACTCCCTTCGTCGGGGACGTACAGGGGCTTCACTGGTTCGAATGACGCCGTTGTGAACTCAGGTTCTCGTTCCGGTGATTTCGAAACAGTCTTCCCGTAGGGTCCACTCTCCCATTTCTTGAAGGCACCCTGGATAGTTGGCCTCGGTTTTTCGGAATCGTTCATTTCCAAACTCACAATGAATGGATATCGTTGAGATACTCAGCAATCAACACATATGGTAAGGGCACTGCGACACCGTGAATGCATTTGCAGTGTTCTTTCAAGTTATGTACCAAGAGAGTCTTGCGATTTGACGGCTGAACAAGGGGGGTTCACCCGGTTTCAGTGTCCCGCTTTCTCAGCAGTGAGAAAGTCGATTCGCACTTTTCAAGACTACTTGAAGAATCACCACAAGACAATATGAGGGACAGCGAAAACTGAAGCTGAACCTCGCATCATCAAGCTCGCCCGCAAGGGAACAGAAACTACAGCTTTGTTTCAAGTGTCAGCACGATATTGCGTGCTGAGGCGATATTACCAATCAACTCGACGTAGTTGTAGTGAAAAATGTTGTTGATGTTAAGCTGGGCGGCAAGAGGAACGTCGATCCTTGAGAAATCCATGCCGAGCCGCAGATCGGTTACGTAGATCGCAACTCGCTGATCTCCATTCTTCACGATGCCGAGCGTGACCAACTCATCATCAATCCTCTCAACCCTGCTGATAAAGCGAAAGTCCACCCCGACATTAAACATCCCGAACTGAGCAAAGCCGTTCACGTACAGAAGATGTCGCGGTCTGTACTTCAGTATGTCGTCTGTCGTCAAGTCTTTCGGGTAGACATATGTATAACTGAGATTAAGAAGCACGGCATTGTCCAAAAACGCAAATCGCGCGGAAGTCTCAATTCCCTGAACCCGCGCCTTCGTAACATTTTGGAATTGACCCTGAAGTTGAGGTGTGATGCCTGATTCGATCAGGTAGTCGAAGTCACTCCGGAACAACGCAAGGTCAAGCTGCGCCGTACTCCAGACAATCTGGCTCACGCCGATCTCATACGTCCAGCTTCGTTCGGGTTTCAGATTCGGATTTGGGATGATGTGGAGGCCGCTTATGAAGGCGTCGGTGAATGCCTCGGCAACGGCTGGCGCGCGAAAACCTCTCCCAAATGACGCGCGAACTGCGGTCCCTTCCATGGGCCGGTAGATCAATCCGAGTTTGGGATTGAGCTGACCTGTAGATTCGAGCGAATCCAAATCCTGAAAATCGAAACGTGCGCCAATCGTCGCTTTCAGCGGCGGAAGGACCTCGAATTCATCCTGAGCATACAGAGCTATACCATATCCCGAACGTTTGCCAAAGAGATCAGCGTTCACCTTGTCCGTACTTACCTCAATCCCGAACGTTGCTACATTGGTCGCACTCGGAGACCAAGTCCCCTGTAACTCGCCCCGCACCACATCCGATCGGGAGCTATTCGTGAGCGTATCGATGGTGTCTTCCCATTTGTTGTGGTACCACATTGCCTTGACGTCATAGAGAAAGGTACTCGAAACAGTGTGCGTGTACAGTCCGCTCCAGTAGAACCGTGTTGACCTGACGATGTCTCCCTGCTGAGGGTCTGGCGGAACTAGCGCGTAAGGGAGATCTTTCCAATAGAGAAAGCTTCCTCGATTCTGATGAAGAATACTGAACGTTGTGGTAAGTGCATCATACGACGAGAGGCTGCAGTGGGCTTTCAGATAGCCATTGTATCGGCGGCGATAATCGTTCTGCCTGAAACCGTCATCTGCCGCCCGTGAACCAAAAATGAGAAGTCCGACATTGTCAACAGTGCGCGAATGGCTGAACGCTTGACCATCGAGAAACCGTGTTCCTCCCCCCCAATCCCAACTGGAGAATGCCGGGCCACTGTAGAGGCCCCCGTATGCACGGATGCGCGTCTCCGGTTGATCGGGAATACTCTTTGTAATTATGTTGATGACTCCTCCTAATGCACTCGACCCATAGAGCGCAGAGCCGGCACCTTTTACCACCTCAACTCGTTCAGTCTGTCCAGCGGGGAAGGACTCGAAATTCAATTCGCCGGTATCACCAGTGGTGAAAGGAATCCCATCCACCAACAACAAGACTCTGCTCCCCGCACCACGGCTGTAGCCACTCGACCCGCGAATGTTCACTTGCCATTCGGTGAGATTGACTCCCGGAACATAGCGGAGTGCATCATCAAGTGTCACGATGTTTCTACGCGCAATACTTGCAGCATCCATTGTGGATACACTCACCGGCACGTCCTGTAGTGACTGCTCATATTTGTTCGCGGTGACAATAATCGGTTCACCTTGAATCGGAGAAGGTGTTAATTCAATTCGCAACTCAACCGCCTCCCCCTCACGGACAATGATGTCAGGCCGGGTTTCACGCTGATACCCGACGAGCGAAAACGAAAGTCCATAGGTTCCCGGTCTCACATCAGAGAACTGGAAGACGCCACCCACATTCGTGGCCATACCGCGAGTGGTTCCCTGAAGCAGGATGTTTACACCGGCAAGTGGCTCGCCGGAGCTTCTGGCTACAACCTTCCCTTTGATGAAAGCGAGTTGGGCAAAGACAGATTGAAACGGGAAGGCAATACTGCAACATACCAAAGTCAGTCTGAGAATCGCCCTGGAGTTGTGACCGAAACTTCCTTCCCTGTGCAAGAGTGGAGTTGGGTGTGAGATCTTTTGCGGTTGAGTGAACACGCTAGTGATATCGCCGCCTGGTGCGTTCAGTCCCAAACAAAGCCGCCGTTGGCGTCGGTGGTGGATTCCTGAAATCCACGTTGATGTTGATGTTGCGGCTCGTGTCGTTCGCTGCAATGGTCACCGGAGATGGCACAGCCAAGTTTGTGTCAAGGTCATACTGTCCAACAGCGCGCCAATCTGTCGTGATGGTCGGACCGTACTGTTGCGCCACGACGACGTACTTGTATTCTGCAGCCGGGAGAATGAATAGGTATCGTAACGAATCAACAAAGAACGGCACCAGTGCAGTATCACCAAGAGGAGGATACACCACCGCCCTGCCGAGCAACACCTCATTCACGATATTGGACGGCGGAAATATCCTGAATGCCACAAGCCGCAGGTCATGCAAACTGTCTCGCGAAGGCCAGTGCTGATAGCGAATGATCCCTGATATGTATCCCATCGGGATTGGCGGTGGGGGCGGGGCGGAAGGACTGAGACCCTTATCGCATCCCGACAAGGAAAGCGCAAACACCAGAACTGAGAGGACCGCAACGCGAAAACGCGCCATGTGGAGATTTCGACTGTTGAATGGACACATAGCCAACACCTATTTCACAACACTCCCACTTTCGATCTCTGCTGATGGGGCCACGAAGACGAGCTTCCCATCGTTATCCGAAGCCGCGAGCAACATTCCCTGCGACTCCTGCCCCATGAGTTTGGCGGGCTGGAGATTGAATACAACGACGACGGATTTGCCGATAAGTTCCTCCGGCTTATAATTTTGGGCGATGCCTGCCACAATCTGGCGCTTCTCTGTCCCGACATCGACCTGAAGCTTGAGCAGCTTTTCGGACTTTGGAACGTTCTCACACTGAACAATCTTGGCGATCCGCAGGTCAAGCTTCTTGAAATCGTCAATGGTGATGGTGGGCTTCACATCTGCCAGCTTTGGTTGCGCTGAAGGTGTTGCCGGTTGTCCACCGCCGGCACTTCCCAATTCCGCTTCAATCACGGTGTCCTCGATCTTAGTGAATAGAATCTCCGTCTTCCCGAGTCTGTGGCCGTCAGGAACAAGAAGCTCGCTGGCCTCATCCCACGATTGCGCGTGCGCTGTGCCCCCGAGGTTCAGCATCTTCCAGATCCTCTCGGATGAGAACGGAATTACGGGCTCCATCAGAATTGCGAGTGCCCGTGCAAGCTGTATGCTAACGTTGATCGTCGTGGCGCAGCGTGTTCTGTCCGATTTTGCCGTCTTCCAGGGTTCGCTGTCGTTGAAGTACTTGTTTGCAGCACGCGCAAGATTCATGACTTCGAGCAAGCCGTCACGGAACCGATAGTGCTCATAGTACTCTCCCGACCTTACCGGAGTGGTCTCAAGAATATCAAGAACCTGACGATCGTGATCTCCCAGGGGACCGCGTTCAGGAACAACGCCGTCAAAGGTTCGATCGGCAAAGGCCAATGTCCGGTTCACGAAGTTGCCCAGAATGTCGGCAAGCTCATTGTTTGTCTTTGCCTGGAAATCCCGCCAGTAGAAATCAGAATCCCGATACTCTGGCAATGAAACTGCAAGGTAGTATCGAAGCGGATCAACTGGATACCTGGCGAGAAAATCCTGCACGTCGATGCCAATGCCTCGACTCTTGGAGAATTTCTGACCCTCATAATTCAGGAACTCGTTTGCAGGAACGTTCTCGGGCAGGATGTATTTTTCGTCATGTGTTTCATTCCATGCCATCAACATCGCAGGGAACACGATGCAATGAAACACGACATTGTCCTTCCCAATGAAGGCAACGTACTTGGTCTTCTCGTCAAGCCAGAACCTCTTCCATTCGTCTGGTTTGCCAACGCGTTGCGACCATTCCTTGGTTGATGAGATGTACCCAAGGACAGCATCGAACCAAACGTAGAGCACCTTGTTCTCGTAGCCCTGCAACGGAATCTTCACACCCCAGTCGAGGTCACGTGTAACGGCCCGGTCCTGCAATCCGTCTTTGAACCAACTCCTGCAATAGTTGAGAACATTGTCTTTCCAGCCGTCTCTCTTGTTTCGCTCCCCGATGTACTTTTCAAGTCTCTGTTGGTACTGTCCCAGCGGGAAATACATATGGGACGTTTCCCTGACGACTGGAGTCTGCCCTGTGATTTTGCTCTTCGGATTTTTGAGTTCGGTCGGATTCAGATAAGACCCGCACTTCTCGCACTGATCCCCCCGCGCCTCCGGGTTACTACATACAGGACAGGTCCCTTCGACATACCGATCCGGCAGGAACATCTGCGCCTTCTCATCATAGAACTGCTTTTCCTGTTTTTCCTTCAGGATGCCTCGATGATGAAAGTCGAGAAAGAA
>DPLS01000019.1:5961-9850 GCA_003541875.1 Bacteroidota bacterium
CGTTCGAACGCTGCCTTGTTCATGGCATTGTAGCGATCCACCACGACTTGGGGGGTGACTCCTTCTTTGTCGGCGGTGAGTGTAATCGGCACCCCGTGTTCGTCGGAACCGCAGACGAACACTATTTCCCGTTTCTTCAGTCGTTGGTAGCGGACATAGATATCTGAAGGAAGATACGCCCCGGCCAGGTGGCCGAGATGTATGGGGCCGTTTGCGTACGGAAGTGCCGCCGTCACGAGGATTCGTTCAGGATGTGCCGCCGTTGGAGTCATGATTGTGCTGCTTCGGCCTGTCGCGAAATCATGTATGGGAGAATGTTAGATCGCAATTGTACTGCAAGATGCAACATGACGAGATTAATGTAGACATTTCTCTCGACAAGAAAAATAGCGCGCTCAACATCCGCCAGCGTCTTGATCAGGTCGGCCTGAGAGAATCTCGAAACAAATCTCTTAATATCATCCTGCTGGTCCAGATTGATTACCTGACCTCCCTGCGCGAGCACGAGGGCATCACGAAACCACATCAACACCAGGTTCAGAAATCGCACGAGGACATCACGGTCCTTCGTTGCACACAACTCTTCCACCACATCCGTTATGGCCACCACGCTACTGCCAAGCGCAGCCCGGACAAATGCCACAACCTGCTGCCGCTGTACCGTAACATCGTCCTGCAATAACTCAAGCGCCTTCGAGTAACTTCCGTGGGCCAGGCGTGCAACAAGTGACGCTTGCCCGCGTTCAACACCGTTGCGATCGACAAGCGCCGCGCAAATATCGGTTTCGGTCAGCGGATCAAACTGAACAACCTGACACCGCGAGATAATCGTGGAAGCCAACGCTCCACGGTGCGAAGTAGTAAGAATCAACATCGTGTTGCCGCCTGGTTCTTCAAGAGTCTTGAGAAGCGTATTGGCGGCCGCATCACCCATTTCATCAGCCCGCGAGATCAGAATGACGCGTTTCCGACGGCTGTATGTGGACAACGCGGACTCGCGCCGGATATCGCGAATACTGTTGATCTTGATAATCGTGGCTTTTGGAATCGTGATTCGACAATACGGATTCTCTGCCTTCAATTTGAATTGTTCCTGAACAAGTCGAATTTCATCCGGGGAAAGCTTTTCCAATGGCTGATCATCAGCCTTCTCCCCTTTCCCTACCGGAAGCGCAACAACCAATTTCACATCCGGATGCTGCATGGAGTCCACTTTGACACACGAGGGGCACTCATTGCAGGCTTCTTCGCCGCCCTTCTCACAATGCAGCACCCGCGCAAGCTCCAGTGCCACAGCATCCTTGCCCACTCCATCGTTCCCGACGAAGAGATACGCGTGCGGCAGCTTTCCCTTGCGCATTGCACTAAGGAGCAGGTGCTTCACTCGATCCTGTCCGATGATGCGAGGCCAGATCATGATTGCGTCACTCTAGAATGCATGCCCGATCCCAAACTGAATGATCCCCTCTTTGAGTGTTTGGCCAAAGAACTGGCGGTCGACAATCCACTGCTGTCCTTTGGGTTCTGCCGGATTGTACACACGAAAACCATAATCAAGTCTGAAGGGACCAAAGAACGTATCGTATCTGAAGCCGATACCTGCCGCAATGGCAACGTCGGTAATGCTAAGATCGTGGAGCTTTCCCCACACGTTCCCAAAATCCACAAAGTTTACGATCCAGATCTTGTCAAGGAAATCATCACGGAACGACTGCAGGATGTTCGTGCGGATCTCGAAACTACCTTCGCACGCGACGTTGCCACCAAACAACGGGTCGCCCGTCGCACTTAAATCACGTGATTTCCACCCACGAACACTTCCCCCTCCCCCAGCGTAATAGCGGTAGGTGATTGCCCTGGAGTCATCCGCGCGACTTTCTCCGTATTTGTCTTGATAGCCGGCCTTCAATTTCATCGCGAAGATTGAGAACCGGTGGTCGGTGAGGTCGAAATACCAACGGCCGAGCAATGTGATCCCATAGTACTGTGTGAACGGCAGGCGGGTTGTTTGGGCGCGGCCCAACAACAAGGGAAGCAACCCGGACTCTTGAATCGTCAAGGTATGGATAAATCCTTGAGAAGGGCGGAACAAATCATTGGTTTTGTCCCGCGTTATGGTGAACGAGATGATCGAGTTGAACTGCACCTGCTTCTCCAACTCGCGCAGCTTGTCGATTTGGGCCTGTGTTTCCGGATCACTCGAGGAGTCGGGATAGTTGGGGTTGCGATCCAGGCTGATACGTTCGAGACTCCATTCCAGTATGCCGGTGGTGAAGTCGGCAAATCTGTCGGTGAAACCAAATTTGTTTCGAACAATATCTTGACGGTACGGTATTTGCTTGTCGCGAATCAAGGAGAATGTCCAACTCCCCCTAATCTTGTTGGTGAAGATGTACGGCTGCAACATCTCAAAAGACAGATCGATGTTCGACACGGCATTTGTGCCAATTCCGAAGTAGTCTGGAAACTCGTCAATGGTTTGTGTTCGAAAACGAAGGCGTGTGGAAAATGTCCGGGCACCACCCAGGAAATTCCTATTGCTGTAGCCGATACCGGCACCAAGGTTGAACGCGTTATTCTCGTCACTTATTAACAGCTCTGGGGCAAGCTCGTGTTTGTCTTTGGGCCTGACGGTGATATTGCTCATCACGTAGCAGCACGAGTCCGGATTGGAGGAGGCGACGGCTTCAATGCGCACTTGGTCAAAGATGCCGACGCGATTCAGATTCTGTTCGCTCGAGAGGCGGGTGGCCGAACTGTAGAAATCCCCGACCTTGTAGTCCAGTTGTCGGAGGATTATCCCGGGTGTGATGTCATCCCTGGCCAACTCAAGTTCATTCTTGATAGAGACATCGCCCCATTGGTATCTCCTGCCGATGTCGAATGCAATTGTCACCACGTAGTTGCGTGTACTCGCATAGTGTGTGGCCGATGAACTGTCGCGAAGAAACCGAGCGTTCGGATAACCGGCATCCCAAAGGATTTTTCTGACCCGCAGGACCTCTTCATCGAGCATCGCACGGTCAAAAGGATCCTTGCTGCTGAGCTTCGGGGACGACTGCATGTCCTCATAAACAAACTCCGGCACATCGACTATTCCCTTGAAGATGAGAGTATCAATAATCGATCGATACCCTTCGTTGATTGCAAAGTGGATATCCACGCTGTTGTCTTCGACGGAAAACTCCAGCGATGTGTCAATTTGGACTTCATGAAATCCTCGATCTCCGTAGTATCGATGTAGCCTCTGGATATCTTCCATGAATGTAGCAAAACTGAAGAACTCTCTCTTCCTGCCCAGCCGGTCACTTATGCTATAATACAGAAATCTGTTAAAGAATCCGGGGGTCTCGCGGGTGACAAGCTGAGCGAGGAGCTCACCAGAACTGAAATGGTCGTTACCGTTCACCGTAACGGAGGTGACTTCAAAACCCCCCTCTTCATCAGACCGTTGGGCATGCAGCGAGACAACCGAACACAGTGGCAGTACCATCAGCAAGCAAAGTCCAGCCCTCAATAGGCGGAGGATTTTTGGGTTGCCAACTGATGGAGAAGTGTAATATTGACGCACAGATGGAGTCGTCTTCGTTGCGATCTATCAAGTACAAAAAAACCCAGCCTCGTTGGCTGGGTTTGTATATTACCAGTTTCGTGACAGAGAGTCAATTCGATCAACCGATTTAGTACTCTCCTTCGTCTTCGAAGAAGAAATCCTCATCGGTCGGGTAGTCCGGCCAGATCTCTTCCATGCTCTCGTACGGCTCTTCGCTGTCTTCCAATTCTTGAAGATTGTCGACAACTCTTGCAGGAGCACCCGTGCGCACTGCGTAGTCAACGAGTTCATCTTTTGTCGCCGGCCCCGGTGCGTCCTCCAAGTACGAGGCCCAAT
>DPLS01000384.1 GCA_003541875.1 Bacteroidota bacterium
TCGCGGACATTACCGGGCCAGTGATAGGATTTGAGAAGTTGCATCGCTTCACCAGAAATCCCGGCAAACTTGGCGTTGTTCTTTGACGCAAAGGCAACAGCAAAATGCCTGAACAACACCTCAACATCCTCAGGTCTCTTTCTGAGCGGAGGAATGTGAATGTTCACAGACCGCAGACGATAGAACAGATCGGCCCGGAACCGATTGTGGCGCACCTCATTCTCAAGATCCTTGTTCGTTGCAGCAATGACGCGCACGTTGACCTTGCGAGGTACTGATGATCCGACCCGCTGGAATTCGCCGTTCTCAAGGATTCTAAGGAATTTCACCTGAGCGGCAAGGGGTAGCTCGCCAATTTCGTCCAGAAAAACCGTTCCGCCATCGGCAATCTCAAAATATCCCTTGCGTTGATCGGATGCGCCGGTGAACGATCCTTTCTCGTGACCGAATAGCTCGCTTTCGATAATCCCCTCCGGGATCGCACCGCTATTCACCGTCACGAGAGGTTTCTTGCTGCGATTGCTGGCCGCGTGTATTGCCTTCGCAATCACTTCTTTCCCGACACCGCTTTCGCCACTGATCAGGATCGTGATATCCGTTGGTCCCACCTGGTCGATCACCTCGATGATCTCCTTCATCTCCACCGACTCAGCAAGAATTCCGTACTCTACTTGCGCGTTTTGGACATCCGATTTCATGGGTGCGCTCTGCACACTACCTCGTCACTACCATTGAGTTGATATTGTACTTTTTCTTAACTTCGGTGCCCCTCATTTTCGCTTCCTCCGGCGTCCTGTAGTCACCCACAAGCACGACAAACAGCGAACGCGAGTCTCGCACTCTATTGATCACCTCAACCGAATAGCCGAGGTCTTCAAAGAAGAGCTTCTGCTTTTCCGCATTTACCTGCTGCGAGAAGGCTCCCACCTGCAGTGTATATTGTCCACGATTCATCTCTTCTGCCGCGGGCTGTGAGGGTTCGGTCTCTGGCAGTGTGGGCTTTTCTGTTGGTGCTTTCAGTGGAGGATTTTGGACGATCTTTTCTTGCGTCGGTTTCGGGAGGCCAGAACTGTCCTTCTCGTCAGGCATATTTTTCATATCGGCCTGATTGGTGCCAGCGAGATACTTCGACTCCGGGTAGCCAGCCTTAAGTTGATTCAACTTGATTTCGGCCGTGCGATAGAGGCCAATTGCAAAGTAGAACTGATATACTTTGTACAATGCATCGTCAGCCCACTCGCTCTTTGGGAAGTTGTCCACAATGCTCTGGTAGATCCGCACGGCCTCAGTTCCATCCGCCGTGAGGATGCCCTGCAGGTAGAGAACGCCGGGGTTGTTCGGGTACCTCGAAAGCAACGAGGGCAACTCGCCTTGAAGTACTTCTGTCTCACCCATTTCTACGCGCGCAAGATACGCCCTAATATCCGGGGGCTCGTCCTGTGCAGAAACGAACCGCGCCAGAATTGTTGCCAAGAACAGAAGAAGGTGGGCCCGCATCATGCCGCCGCCTCCAATGCAGCTTTGGCCTCGACTCGAGAACCGAACAGTGTAGCCGAGTTTGCACGCGTGATGACCACATCAACATAGTCGCCGACCGCTTCCCCCGACTTCGGAAACACTGCAACCTTGTTGGTATCTGTGCGAGCAGACCACTCCTCCGCCGATTTCTTGCTTTCGCCATCGATCAACACGCGCACCGTCGCACCAACCATCTTTTGATTCAGTTCCAAGGAGATTTCATGTTGCAGAGTAGCAATCTCGTTTACTCGTCGCCCCTTCTCTTCGTCTGACACATCATCCGTCATCTGCCACGCTTTTGTGTTTTCTCGGGCCGAATACTTGAATGTGTACGCCCCGTCAAACTGTACATTTCTTGCGAGAGCCAACGTGGCCCCATGATCCTCAGGAGTTTCGGTTGGAAAGCCCGAAATGAAATCCGTGGAGAGGCCAACCCCCGGCATTTGTTTCCTGATCTTCTCGGCCAGAGCGAGGTAGTGTTCGATGGTGTATGAACGATTCATCAACTCAAGAATTCGGTTTGATCCAGACTGGACCGGCAGGTGAACATACTTGCAGATATTGGTGGTGGAGGCAACGGTCTCGATCAGTCTATCCGACATATCCTGCGGGTGAGATGTCGTAAACCGAACGCGAAGGTTACGATCAACTCCCGCCACGCTCCTCATCAAGCCGGCAAAGTCAAGGTCGCCATCCCGGTACGAATTCACGTTCTGCCCGAGTAGCGTCACCTCTTTGAATCCTTGATCCACAAGCATGTGTGCTTCGTCTATGATGCTCTTCAGCGAACGGCTGCGCTCCCGCCCACGGGTAAACGGAACCACACAAAACGTACAGAACTTATCGCAGCCGCGCATCACGGATAGCCAAGCGCTTACTCCCTCCAACCTGAGCGGAACGATGTCTTCGTAGTTCTCGACCCGGGAGAGTCTGACCGCAATTCCCTTCTCCCCCTGATATGCTTGATCGATGAGAGCGGGGAGCTTGCGATATTCATCCGGACCCACAACAAGATCAACAACTCGCTCTTCCTCGACGAGCTGGACGCGAAGCCGTTCAGCCATACAGCCAAGCAGTCCGACAACGACACCCGGCCGTTCCTTCTTGTAGCGACCGAACAGGCCAAGCCTTCCGTAGATGCGCACCTCGGCATTGTCCCTGATCGCACAGGTATTGACCAGGATGACATCTGCCTCGCCCAATTCCTTTGTGAAAGTGTAGCCTTCCCTTTGAAGAATGCCACCAACGACCTCCGAGTCAGCTACGTTCATCTGACAGCCTTCGGTCCAAAG
>DPLS01000103.1 GCA_003541875.1 Bacteroidota bacterium
ACCAAAACGACTACCAGCCGGCCGAACGGAAGTTCAAGGAACTGATTGAACAATTCCCTACGAGCGACCTTGCCTACGATGCGAAAATCCTTCTAGGCTATGCCTACTATACGATGGGAGAGAAGACAAAGTCGAGTGCCGCTGCCAAGGATCTCCTCGAGTATGCTGTCCAAGAGGATGAAGATGATTACGTTGCGAAAGCGTCTGTCCTTCTTGCTCAACTGGAGATAGACAACAAGAATATCGACCTTGCAATAACGTACTATCAAACTGCAGCGGAAAAAGGCGGGACTTCGGAAGAGCGCTGTGCCTCATATCTTTATCTGGCTGGCCTTCTTACCCAGGTGGGGAAATACCAACGTGCTCTTGATGCGTACCGGAAAGCAGAAAGCGCAAGCACGACCTATCAGGCAGGCTACAAGGCACGGATAGGCCAGGCGCGCATGATGTCGAAGCTCGGGGCACATGAGGAGAGTCTGAGCCTGCTGGAAGAGCTGCTCGCAAATTCGAACTACCGAGACTACTACGGTGAGATCAACCTGGAAATTGGAAACACATACAAAGAGAGTGGTGACTTCAATTCGGCGGTTGCCCAGTATACATACGTTGATACAGCATATGCTCATACAGAGGTGGCAGCGAACTCCTATTTCCAGCTTGGTGATATATATGAAACGAAGCTGTTCCAGTTGGATTCGGCCCACCTTCGGTACGTGAGGGGAAAGACTGAGTATCCTCAGGCGGCTATTACGACACAGCTTGGTCAGCGCGCAGACAACCTGACAAAATATATTCAGTTCAGGAACGAGATTCGATGGCTGGACAGTATCAGGGTGGTGTGGCTCTCGCCGCGTGATACGATTCTGCCACACGAGCCTGCGCCTGCTGATTCCGCACTCGGGAGCCATCCGGGTCTTGCAGACAGTGCAACTGCAAGTGCTTCGAAGCTTCCAACACTTCCGGACAGTTCGGGACAAGACTCCGATAGCACCTTGGCTCATGCGGCTCAGCCGAAACTCGGTTCGCCGGACAGTCTCGGCGGAAAGCCTGACACGATTCGGACCAAAATTCCGGTGCTGCCTTCGATAAGTCTGGATTCAGCCAACGTACGGCTCGCTTTGGTTGAAGCCGAGTTGGCCACTCTCTTCTACACATCAATGAGCCTACCGGATTCCGCTGAGAGATGGTATTGGCACTTGCTTAGGGAGCATGCATCGAGTGCACAGGTGCCGCGTGCCCTTTTCACTCTCGCACAACTGTACAGCCTTGATTCCACCCGCTCGAAGGCCACAAGTGATTCTCTATACAATGAAGTTGCCACTCGCTATCCCGAAACAGAGTTCGGGGCAGAGGCAATCCGCATTCTTGGCCGACCTATGAGACCAGTATTCACGGATCCTGCTGACGCTGCCTATTTCCATGCAGAAAGATTATTGGAAGCCGGTCAGGCAGAAGCGGCCCGTGATTCCTTGAGAGCAATCGTCGCAAACTATCCTTCTTCTCCAATGGCGTCAAAAGCACAGTATGCGCTTGGATGGACCTATGAGCAGCGTGATGATGCCAGATCTGACAGCGCCGCTTCAAGCTATCGGAAACTTGTGAGCCTCTTTCCATCGTCGCAGTACGCAGCATTGGTGAAACCGAAGGTGGATGAATACGACCTCCATATAAAAGCTCTTGAGCAGCACGTGAAAGATTCCCTTTCTGCAGCAGCAAGGGACACTATTCCTTCAGTCGTGAAGGATTCTGTTCAGGTCAAGACCGGAGAGCTTGAGGGAAAGGATGGAAGTCCCGTCGAGGAAAAAAAGCCTGACGACTCTTCTGCAACAGAAAAGAAAGACTAACGAGAGCGCATCTCCTTCACTCCAGATGACCCAAGAGTTCTGTCCCGTCAAGACAGTCGAGCAACTTGCAGAAAACGTCTTCGTCCTGACATTCCTATCTGATCGAATTGCACAATCCGCATCGGCAGGTCAGTTTGTCAACATCAAAACGGATGAAGGAATCGAACCACTACTGCGGCGCCCGTTCAGTCTGTACACTACCCAGGGAAATCTCGCACAGATCATCTTCAACGTTATTGGCAAAGGCACTGCTGTCCTGAGAAATAAGAGAGCTGGAGAAATGCTCGACGTGCTCGGTCCTCTTGGAGTTCCGTTCACCCTCAACAGCCCGAGCCACGATACAGCAATTCTCGTCGGCGGGGGAATGGGAGTCGCCCCGATGCCGATGGCGACGCGCGAGCTCATTCGGCTTGGGAAAAAAGTGGTCACCATCCTCGGCGCCCGCACTGCCTCAATGGTCATCGAGGCGCACCTGCGGGATGTCCATGTTGCCACCGACGATGGTTCAAGAGGATTTCACGGAAATGTCGTTGACCTGATAAAACAAATGGCACCTCGTGGTAAGTATTCGAACCCGAAGGTTTTTGCCTGCGGCCCAACGCAGATGCTGAAGGCTCTCCAGGCCTATGTGCTTGAGAACGAGATGGACTGTGAGGCTTCGCTCGAAGGTCCCATGGGCTGCGGATTCGGCATTTGTCAAGGATGTCCTGTTGAACTTGTCGATGCGGAGAAGAAGTATGGATTGATGTGCAAAGATGGTCCGACATTCGACATGAAGAAGATAAGGCTGTGAACCATGGTGGACACTTCTTTCAAACTCAGGGACGTCGTCTTCAAGAACCGCGTGCTTGTGGCTTCGGGGACGTTTGGATATGGAGACGAATGCCTTGACCTTGCTGACGTGAACCAACTTGGCGGCATCATCACAAAATCATTGTCGATGAAGCCGCGTGACGGCAATCCCCCGACGCGCATTGTTGAGACTGCGGGAGGGATGCTTAACTCGATCGGACTGGCAAATATCGGCGTGAAGAAGTTTGTGGCTGAGAAGCTCCCCTTCCTGCGCACACTCGATACGACTGTCATCGTCAATATCGCAGCAAGTTCCATCGAAGAATATTGTTCAGTTCTTGAAGAGCTGGAGGTACATGACGGTGTTGATGGCTATGAGATTAACGTCTCCTGTCCGAATGTGAAAGAGGGGGGCTTGAGTTTCGGGACAAACTCGACGCTGACAGCAGAAATCACTCGGAGACTTCGTCCACGGACCAGGAAGCCGCTCATCCTGAAACTCACGCCAAACGTCACACACATTGCTGACTTTGCCCGCGCGGTCGAGGCTGAGGGGGCAGACGCAGTCTCTGTCATGAACACACTTATCGGCATGGCGGTGGATGTGAAGACTCGCAAGCCAGTCCTATCAACGGTCACTGGTGGTCTCTCGGGTCCAGCAATAAAGCCGGTGGCGCTTGCCAAGGTGTATGAAACAGCGAGAGCGGTCAAGATCCCGATATTTGGAATCGGCGGCATCATGAACACGAACGATGCCCTGGAATTCCTGATGGTGGGGGCAACGGCAGTACAAGTCGGAACGGCTAATTTCATTGACCCGGCGACAGGAATCAAGATTGCCGCAGGGATCAGGAAGTACTGTGAGGATCGTGGGATCGCCGAGGTCGGTTCTCTTGTCGGCTGTCTTGATGCAAAATTAGGTGTTTCAGTTTTGGACACGTGGCTCTAGCGCTCCTTCTCAATTCCTTCTTCAGTATTTCCTTTGGACTCATACAAAGCTACCCTCCGACATCTCTACAGTCTGCAACACCGCGGCATGAAATTTGGCCTCCGCAATATTCGATACTTGTTGCAGTCTGTGGGAAATCCGGAAAGGCAGTTTCGCTCCATCCACATAGCTGGTACAAATGGCAAGGGCTCAACCGCCGCGTTCTTGGCTTCCATTTGGATGGAGGGTGGATACCGGACCGGACTATACACCTCACCGCATCTCCTCAGGTTCACTGAACGTATCCGGATTAACGGACGGGAAATACCGGAGAGGAGGCTCGTCTCGTATACCAAAACGTTGCGTCCTGCAATCGAGAAGGTAAGAGCAACATTCTTTGAAGCGACGACCTGTATCGCATTTCAGTATTTTGCCGACGAAGGTGTCGATGTTGCCATTATCGAGGCGGGACTCGGAGGCCGACTTGATTCCACTAACGTATTGCTGCCGATGGCGAGCGTTATCACGAGCATCGGTCTTGATCACACAGACATTCTTGGTAAAACCATCGGGGCAATTGCGAGAGAGAAGGGTGGCATCATCAAGCATGCTATACCGTGCGTTACAGCTACGGAAGACGAGAATGCGCTCATCCAGATCAGAAGCATTGCAGCCAGGAACCATTCAACGCTTGGCCACGCAAAGCGAATCGTTATGTGTGCCACCAATGAAGAGCGGCCAGAATTGGTCAGCTTCAAGTCGCGATCATTTTCCGTTCGGGATGTCAGTGTCGGACTTAAAGGTGCACATCAGGTGCGCAATGCTCAACTTGCACTCGCAACCCTTGAGGTCATCAAGAAGAATCCGAAGTACAGATCCTTGACCATCTGGGTCAACAACGCCACAGTTCGCCGCGGGTTCGAGAATGTTGTTAAGAACGCTGGCATTCGTGGCAGGCTGGAGATGCTTGGCCGTTCTCCTCGCTTCGTCCTGGATGTGGCCCATAATCCTCCGGGGATACACACCCTTGTCGAGGCTCTGCGTTCCCTCGTCAGTAAGCCCATGACGGTGGTGTTTGGTGTCATGAGCGACAAGGACTACTCCTCCATGATAGACGGCATTACCCCTTTAGCAAGCACGATAATCGCTGTTGCTCCGGCAACCGAGCGGGCGCTCTCGGCCAGAACTTTGGTTAGGCACGTTTGCCGCAGAAAGCTGCCCGGGCGCTATGGTGGATCGGTCGCTAAGGGCCTGATGTTGGCAAAAACAGCAGGTGGGCAGATTCTCGTTACGGGTTCACATTATGTGGTTGGCGAAGCACTGAAGTATCTTACCAGCAAAAAGTCTTGACAATATTGGTTGTTTGATGTATATTCTGGGTGTCAATTCTGACAAAAGAGGAAGCTGCATCAGCGCTCAGCTTTACCACCTGTTCCAAACTCATCAATCAGTCTCAGATATTTCACCCAACCACTAATTCTTAACGAGTTCGTATTCCCTACGCGTTGTGTTGGCAAAGC
>DPLS01000361.1:0-856 GCA_003541875.1 Bacteroidota bacterium
GGGCCCAATCATGTTGCCGAGAATCGTCATGCTGCTAGCGATTGCGATGATCCCGCCCCGACGCTCGGGCGGGGAGTGGAGGTTGGCAAGGGAGTAGAGTGAAGGCAACACGCCGCCCCGTCCAAAGCCAAGGACGGCCCGAAGGACAGCGAGTTGCAACACGCTCGTGACAAGATTATGTCCGATGTACGCCAGCCCCGTAAGTCCCATGCCGATAAACAAGCCCTTCTTGTATCCTTTGTTGTCGTTGCGTTTGCCCCACCACGGTGCCGAGATGGTCGAGAAGAATCCTGTGATCGAGAAAATGCCACCGGCAAGTGTTGCAATGTACGCAGTGTCCGTTTTGAAGCTCTCAACGAACAACGCAAAGATTGGTTCCACCATCAACACCGAAACTTGTCCCATAACGAGGCAAAGCGCAACAAGTCGAAGCTGCTTGTGTGAATACATCAATGTGACGTTTTCAAACACCGAGAATCTCTTGTTCGATGTTGAAGGATCTCGGACTTCTTCCACGCCGTAGATCACTGCCACCACTCCAACGGCACAGAGCGCTGCAGTGACGAAGAAGATTTCGCGGTATCCAATCAAGTCGGCCAGCAATCCGCCGACGAACGGTCCGAGAACAACTCCCCCCGCTGATGCGGACTGCAGAACACCCAGCGCATACCCGACGCGGTTCTTTGGAGCGCTGGTCGAAACGAGCGCGAGCGTTGCGGCAATGAACCCGCTGATCGCACCTTGAAGAATTCTAAAGAGAAAGAGCTGCAGTACGTTCTGTGAGAAACCAATGAGGATCTGAGATATCGCCAGTCCGATGAGAGCACGTACCACCATTGGCTTGCGGCCGTATTTT
>DPLS01000361.1:1038-11930 GCA_003541875.1 Bacteroidota bacterium
AGAAGCCGATAAGAACCTGAGATATCGCCAATCCGATAAGAGCACGTACCACCATTGGCTTGCGTCCGTATTTGTCTCCCATCGTTCCCCAAAGCGGGGTGACAAAGAACGATGACACAAACGGTCCGGCGAACACAAGTCCGCTCCAGCGCGTGACTTCGGTTTCGTTTGTTACTCCAAGCGTTCGAATGAAGAAAGGAAGGAAGGGGACAACGAGGTTCATCCCGATCATTGCGAGGAACTGAGTGCCCCAGAGAATGTAGAGGTTCTTACGCCATAATTCCATGTGTTACGGTTTTCTCTGCTTCTGTCCTGGCGGCTGTGCGAGCCACGTTTTGTAGTTCTTCAGCAGGCTCTGCTGGAAGGACACTTCCGACACAACCTTTGTTTTGATGTAGAGATCCCTGGCATCTTTGGGCCAGAAAACCACTGGCATCCACTCTCGAGCGAGCAAGCCGTTGGATTCGATATACTGTTCGGATGACAAGGGGCTGCCGACTCCGTACATGTACGGACTGTCACCGTCATATTTGAAGATACGGACACTTCCCAAGCTGTCGAACGTGAACGTGATCTCTCCACAGAGCACACCTCCTTCTTCGAACAGGCGCTTCTTCACATTGTGAAAGCCCGGGTTTTCCTTTTCGAGTTGGGTACCCTGAAGATAGAACTCTATCAATTGATTGAAGTCGTCGGCTGAGATGTCCACGGTATCGTCAGCTTCGGATAAGATGTTGGTGAACTTGATGGTGGCCTCGCCGGAGTGGTCAGGTTTGAGTTTGATACGGTATTCCTTGCTCTCGACTGTCAGGCATGAAGTCAAGCACAACGCGAGAACCAGTACTGAGAAGAGAATGATGAGATGGCGCATACGACGTGAACGGATTGAATTCTTCAGGAATATACCCATTCATACGAGTAAATGCAAAAAACCGTTTATTGATTGTTATACCATTTTGAACTATCTTTTCCCAGAAACTAGTCGTACTCCCACTCACAATGTAACTGCCGCGTGAAGATCCTATTCACCTCTACGCAGCACACGTCATTCATCACGCAGGATCTGAACCTACTTCGGAAACATTTCGCAGTTGAGCACCTTGTTACTCGGGGAGTGTTGTCCCCCCTGAAAGTCCTTATCCATATCGTTCGTACTGATGTTACCTACACTTGGTTCGCGTCTGTCTACGCATTTGTAACAGTCTTCTTGGGGCGGATCATGAAGAAGCGGTCGTTCATTGTCATTGGCGGAATCGATGTTGCCAATGTCCCTGAGATGAGGTATGGCATCTGGCGATCACACTGGAAAGTGCCGCTCGTGAAGTATGCCTTACGCAATGCAACGAGAGTGCTGGCTGTTGACGCGTCGTTGAAGGAGAAGGCGATATCCCTGGCACAATACTCCGGGTCGAACATCGATTGTGTGCCGACGGGATATGATCCCACAGTGTGGGCTCCATCGGGCAACAAAGAACCGTTTGTCCTTACTGTCGCGAAGTGTGAAGACATATGGAAGATGAAAGTCAAAGGGATCGATGTGATCTTCAGGTGTGCACAACTAATGCCAACGACGCGGTTCGTCGTTGTTGGCCTTGCTCCTCAGCTTGTTGCTGCTGGGAATTATCGGCAGCCTGCCAATGTGGAGGTCATTCCATTCATTGAGCAGGCAGAGCTTCTGAATTACTATCAGCGGGCAAGGGTGTACTGCCAGCCGTCGTATGTCGAAGGCCTTCCCAATAGTGTGTGCGAAGCAATGCTCTGCGGATGCATCCCTGTGGGAACGGATGCTGGTGGAATTCCGACAGCGATGGGTGGAAACGGTTTCCTCGTGCCGTATGGAGATGAGCACCAGCTTGCCAGTGCTATTCAGAAAGCTCTATTGGAGAGTGAATCGGCAGGCGAACGGGCCAGGATGTACATTGCACAGAACTTCGCACTTCAGAAACGAGAGGCGACCCTTCTGCAAATACTACGGAAGGAACGAGTGTGAAGCGTCCGCTGGTAAATCTCCTCTCGGTGTTCTCGGGAGACCTCGGCAGCAGGGTGATCGGTTTCTTCGTCACTGTCTATCTGGCCAGGGTTCTGGAACCGGCGGGCTTTGGCTTGATTAGTCTTGGGCTCGCAGTGCTGGGATACGTTCAACTCGCGAGTAGTCCCGGCATTCAAATTCTTGAAACCCGGAACGCTGCCGCGTTCGCGCATGTGGATCGAGAGCGGGTTGGTGCAGTTCTGTCTCTTCGTTTGGTTCTCGCCGCAGTGCTCTGGGTTCTTGTTGCAGGCTTCACCTTCTTGTTCGTCACGGACAGCACGACACGCGATATCATCATATTATTTGTGTTGTCGGTGTTCCCTCTTGCTGTGATGCTTGACTGGCTCTTTCAGGGCAAAGAAGCCTTCTCCACAGTAGCCATTTCGAGACTCCTGCAATATGCGGTCTATGGGATTGTTGTCCTGCTCGCGGTGCAGGACGCTACTGCCGTGAGACAAGCAGGTATTGCGTTCGGATTGGGTGTGCTGGCAGCCGCCACGATGTTGTGGAGTGTGTACCGACGTCGATGGGGTCGCATTTCTCTGGACTGGTCTCCTGCCAAATGGAAGGAGATCCTCGTCAATGGTCTTCCGGTCGGAGCCGCGATGTTTCTAGCCCAGGGTGTGACGAATCTGCCTCCTCTTGTCATCGGATACGTTACATCGACAGCGGACGTTGGCCTGTTCAGTTCCGCCATGAAGATCGTGTTTCTTCTCTTGATTGTCGATCGCCTCTTCAACGCGATGTTCTTGCCCGTCGTGACAAGGTACTTTTCATCGCAACCGCCGGGAGAGGTAGCCAACCTCGTCGAAACAACATTGAAGGTTGTGTCGGCGCTGGTGGTTCCACTTGCTGTGGTCGCCGTTATCTTGGGTCAAGAGACAATCGGCGTTGCTTTTGGCAGAAGCTATGCGGGCGCGACTCCCTTGCTGACCGTGTTGATAGGGTATTTCGTGCTCACTGTGTTGAACTCGGTATTCGTTTGCATGTTGATTGGTTCGGGCCACGAGAAAGAGTACACGAAGATGGTGACACTGGGGTCGTTCATCCTTACTGTCGGGGTCGTTGCAGGTACTTTCCTTTTCGGGACCTACGGCGCGGCGTATGGGGTGGTCTGCGGAGAGCTGGCGACCGTGATCTTGATGAAGAGGGAAGCCATGAAGATCATCAGGATTCCTTTGCGTAGGATTCTTGTGCGCCCACTGATCGCAGGCTTGTCAATGGCAGCATGTGCTATGCTACTTAAAGAAAGCAACGCCTATGTGATCGCAGTTGTCTCGCTGATAGTATTCATCGGCATGGAGATTCTGTTGAGAGGGATTACACCCAAAGAGATTCAGTTCCTTCGGGAGAAATTCGTGTGAAGATTCGCATTGGCCTCGTCACTCGCTCCAATGCCTGGGAACAGCTTTGTGCTCAGGAGGGCATCCCATGTGTGGTAGTTGATCTGGCAGGGCAGTCCATTGCTGACGAGTGCAGCATTCTGGTGGTCACCAGAACGTTGAGTGGAGAAGAGCGAATAGTGGTGGAGCACTACTTACGCAATGGTGGTGCGGCTATTGGCTATACGGCGCACCTGCGGAATGTTGTCGGTGTTGACGGCACAGAACAGAATTTGTCATACATTGTCGCCGACCACCATGAGGTCTTTCGCTCGATACACTTGCTGGATGTGGGTGTCCAAGGACTGATTCCTCGTGGGGCGAATGCTCTGCGGACTGACACGGGCACATTTGCAGTCGCTGCTGGTCCGCTCGGCGGTGGCTGGGCTGTCGTGTTGCCATTTGATGTCGAAGTTCTCTTCCAGGATGCAAGACCTGCGAACAAGAGCTTCTACGCTTCTCCCGAACGACTACCCTCCGAACGCGTGTCCCTTGTTGGGAAAGGTGAGCTGCGCCATCTTATCCATGACGCCTTCCTGTACCTTCATCAGATCCGGAATTTGCCGTACGTTCACCTCTGGTACTTCCCGAATGATCTAAGGAATGTATTTGCTTTTCGGATTGACAGCGATGGGGCGACGCGTGAGGATGTCGATAGGCTCTATAGCATTGCCCTTGAATCTGATACTCCCATGTCGTGGTTTCTCGATGTGAGGAGGCATGAACAATGGCTGGAACATTTCAGGTATTTCGTCGGGCAGGAGATCGGTCTCCATTGTTACGACCATCAGACATATCCCACGTTCGATGCAAACCTGAAGAACATCGCCAAAGGAGTTCAGGAAATGCGTCGTTCCGGGCTGCAGATCGCCGGGTTTGCCGCGCCGTACGGAATCTGGAACCCGGAATTGGCGAAAGCGATTGATGAGGCAGGATTCGAGTACTCGTCCGAGTTTTCGTATGCATACGACACGTTCCCGCTGTTTGCAGAAACGGATGGGACAGTATTCCACACTTTGCAGACGCCGATTCATCCCATCTGCATTGGCAGTATGCTCAAGGTTGGCTATACCGATGCAAAGATGATTGAGTACTTCGACAGGGTAATTCGTCTGAAAATCTCTCGTCACGAGCCGCTGTTCTTCTACCATCATCCAACGCATCGGCGGTGGGATGTTGTTCGGTGGATAGCGACTTTCCGGCAGCAGGGGGTCGAGAACATGACTCTTGGAGAGTACGCCCGGTGGTGGAAACGTCGCATTGGAGTGAAGTACTCGGCTGATTTCGACGGCGGCGAAATTCGAATTCAGCATGACGGTTCTTCGATGCCGGACGATGTGTGGATTCGGATAGTCAATCCCAAAAGAGAAGAAGTCGTCATCCCATCCAAGGAGGTTTTGAATCTCGCATCCATCTCCAACTGGACGACACCCGAGCAACCTGCTCCATCTCCTGAAGATATTCGACGCATAAGAGAGTTCGACCCTCGCCAAATGGTCGGGCAATTGTTCAACACTCTGATCAGGACCATCAGATGAAAGTGACCGTAGCTTCATATCAGGCTGTCTCGATTCTCCACGGCGGTCCGAATACGCAACTCCGCAATACGATGAATCATATGTTGCCGAACGGAGCCGAAGCAAAGCTCTTCGATGCCTGGTCACCGTTCAAGAGGGAGGACTGCGATCTGTTTCATCTCTTTGGGGCGAACATCGGTACGTATCACCTGGCGAGAGAGATTAACGCTCTGGGTATTCCATTGGTTGTCTCACCGATTACATACAGCAACCACTCTCCGGCTTTCGTTGGACGAGCCCTCTCGTTGAGCAGACTGGCCCAGAAAATAGGCAGTGGAGTCTGGTCGGATTATGCACTTACGTCCGACATTTGTTCCTGGGCGAAGAAGGTTCTTCCGAACACGCTTGCTGAAGCGAAACTTCTGGAGAAAGGTCTTGGTGTGGAAGCGTCGAAGGTCAGCGTCATCCCGAATGGTGTGGATGAACGGTTCTACAATGCTGACCCGTCGCTCTTCAAGAAGAAGTACGGCCTGGAGAAGTTCATCCTCAACGTCGGCCACATTGGTCATGAACGGAAGAATGTCCTTGCTCTCATCGAGGCACTCGCACAGGTTAACCATCCTGCTGTTATCATTGGCAGGGTCATCAAGGGTGAGTATGGAGATGCCTGTGTCCGTGAAGCTGCAAAGCACAAGCACATTCTTCTGATTGATGGCTTGGACAATTCATCAGACTTGCTTGCCTCTGCGTATGCCGCGTGCGACGTTTTTGTTCTTCCCTCACTCTTTGAAACGCCCGGCATTGCAGCTCTTGAGGCGGGTCTTGCCGGGGCGAAGGTTGTGGTGACGAAACATGGTGGGACAACCGAATATTTTGGCTCGATGGCCGAGTACGTTGACCCTCGTTCCGTGGAATCGATACGCGACGCTATTCTGAAAACACTTAAGGCCAACAAGAATCCTGCACTTCGCGAGCACATCAGGAAGGAATTCCTCTGGCAGCGCGTGGCAGAACGAACAGCATCCGTCTATCGTCAGGTGCTGGCGTCGCAATGACCGCCTCTCGGATGCAGCATCAACCTCCTCAGCGAGCCGACCACTCCTCCGGAAGCACGGTCTACCTTCTTCTCCTGTTACAGTCGTTGATGGCCAGCGGTACTCACATCGTTGCGAAGGTGGTTGTTCACGATGTGGAACCGTTCACGCTCACGCTTACGCGGTCGGTTGTCTCGGCGGTGACTGTCGGGTTGATTCTCATCATTCGGGGTCGGCGAGTTCGCATCCAGCGGGAAGACTACGCACTGATATTCTGGCTCTCAGTACTTGCAATCCCCATCAACCAGTTCTGCTTTCTCATGGGGATGAGTTACACGCTTCCTTCCAATGCAGCGCTGCTCTACGGAACCACACCGATTGTCGTTCTCCTGTTTTCCCGGTGGCTGCTGCATGAGCGGCTGACAAGAAGGAAAACCGCCGGGGTTGTTGTGGGATTCGTTGGTGTTGCAATTGTGATTTTTGAAAGAGGAGTGAATGTGAGTGCCGGCTTCGTCGTCGGCAACCTTGTGATTTTCGGAGGTGTGCTGGCGTGGAGTCTCTATACTGTGTTCGGCAAGAGACTGATTGTGAAGTATGGAGCCCTCGAAGCTAGTTGCCTCACGATGATTGTCGGGACAATACTCTTCATCCCGATTGGCATTGTTCCGGCAACGAAGTTTCCATTCGATACACTCTCTACCTCAAACTGGCTTGAGATCCTCTACCTCGGTATTATCACGTCTGTTTTCGCATACTATCTTTGGTACTATGCGCTCGGACGGATTGAAGCCAGCAAGGTGGCATTGTTCGCATACCTTCAACCAATTCTGACGACGATTCTCGCCGTTTTGCTCCTGGGTCAAGACATCACGTTTGCCTTTGTGCTCGGAGGGTCGATTGCCATTGGTGGTGTCATCATGGCGCAGTTTGGGTGAACAGCGAACCTAATCCAGAGCATCAAGGTCTGCAACTCATTTTCCCGAAATCCGTACAACAAGCAAGCTTATGCCACATTCCTTTCACGCCGGCGTTCATTCGTCGGTAACCAATACCATGTCTTTCAATAATGGAGGATTCATGACCAAACTCGCAACCACTGCGGCTCTGAGTGTGTGCCTTGTCGGCACGCTCTGCGCCGCCAGTCCTGATGCGTCGGGGAAGATATTCCCATACCCGATTCATCAAACCATTCTGGACAATGGTTTGAAGGTGATCTCGATCCCGTTCGACAGTCCCGGGATTATCGCCTACTACACCGTTGTTCGCACGGGTTCGCGCAATGAGGTGGAGCCCGGACTCTCCGGGTTCGCACACTTCTTCGAGCATATGATGTTCCGTGGCACGGAGAAATACAGCAAGGACAAATACAACGACGTGCTGAAATCAATCGGTGCGGATGACAATGCCTTCACAACCGACGATTACACAGCATACCACACGCTGGCCAGCTCCGATGCACTTGAGACGATCATGGATCTGCAATCAGATCGTTTCATGAATCTGAAATACTCGGAGGAAGCTTTCAAGACAGAGGCAGGAGCAATCCTCGGCGAGTACAACAAGAATTACTCCAGTCCGTTTATGACGATCTTCGAAAAACTCCGTGACGCGGCGTATGAGCAGCACACATACAAGCATACCACGATGGGCTTTCTCAAAGACATCATGGATATGCCGAACCAGTACGAGTACAGTCTCAAATTCTTTGACAGGTGGTATCGACCGGAGCACTGCGCTGTTCTCGTAGTCGGCGATGTCAATCACGACAAGCTCGTTGCAATGGCGAAGAAATACTACGGCAATTGGAAACGAGGAACGTACAAGCTGGACGTCCCGGTTGATTCGCCGCAAGGCAACGAGAAATCTGTCGAGCTTCCGTGGAAGGCCCAGACACTTCCTATTCTGTCCGTAGGCTATCACGGTCCGGCGTTCAGTGACACCCAGATCGACATGCCCGCGATTGATTTGCTCTCGCAGGTATTGTTTGCTCAAAATTCCGATCTCTTCAAGAAGCTGGTTATCGAAGACCAGGCCGTGGAGTTTGTACAGGGAGGGCAGCAGGATTCCCGGGATCCCGGACTCTTCCAGATCATCACGCGCATCAAGGATCCGAAGAATATCGACAAAGTGCGGGATGATATTTATGCTGCGATCGAGAAAGCCAAGACTACCCCGGTCCCCGCTGACCAACTTGCCCAGATCAAATCGTTCCTGAAGTACAGCTACGCTTTGGGTCTGGACAACGCTGATGCAATTGCCCGCAGTCTCGCTCACTATGTGCAAGTCACTGGCGATCCGGAATCGGTGAATCGTGTCTATGCGCTGTACGATAAAGTGACACCTGAGGATATCATGATGGTTGCGAACAAATATTTCAGCCCGAACAACCGGACTGTTGTTCTTTTGACAATGGAAGGAGCGAAACAATGAAGAAGGCAACCTGGCTATTGCTCATTCTATTCCTGACAGGAGCGTTCAGGATAGAGGTTCTGGCGAAGACGCCAGTGAAAGTGACTGAAATCTACAGTGCAAATTCTCCTCTCATCGACTTCAGGATCATTCTGCGTGCTGGCTCAATCAACGACTGGAAGGGGAAGGAGGGCATCAACTCCCTCACGGCGTTTATGATCGCGCAAGGTGGTACGAAGGACCTGAGGTATCAGGAGGTTGTTGCCAGGCTCTACCCCTGGGCAGCGGGTATCAATGTGCAGCCTGAAAAGGAAATCACGACGTTCGTTGGTACCTGTCACCGTGACCACCTTGAACAGTTCTACAGGTTGTTCAGTGATCTCCTGTTGAACCCGAGGTTCGATCCCGACGACTTCACCCGCAACAAAGACTTCGCGCTGAGCTATCTTGAGAAGAACCTGCGAGGGACGGATGATGAGAACCTCGGCAAGGAAGCATTCTCGATCGCGATGTTTGCGAATCATCCATACGGCACCGCGGGTGCGAGTGTGGTTGGGTTGAAGTCAACTTCGCTTGAGGATGTGAAAGAGTACTACAAGAAGACGTACAACACCGGTAACATCTGGATAGGGATAGCAGGGGGCTACCCGAAGTCTCTGATTGAGCGAATGAAAAAGGACTTCGCCTCTCTTCCTGATGGCAAGTTCACGCCCGTTTCATTGCCAGCACCGAAGAAACTCGACGGACTGGAAGTCGATATTGTGGAGAAGCCTGCTCGTGCTGCCGCGATTTCGATTGGCCATCCGCTGAACCTTACCCGCAAGGACAAGGATTTCTATCCACTCCTTCTTGCCAATTCATATTTCGGGGAACACCGAACATTCAACGGTGTGCTGATGAATCGGCTGAGAGGCGACAGAGGACTGAACTACGGCGACTATTCATATATTGAGCGATTCACAGGCGGACTTGGCAGCAACTCAAGGTTCGCGGATGTGAACACTCCGCTACGGCAGCAGTATTTCAGTATCTGGCTGCGACCGGTGCAGCCTGAGAATGCTCACTTCTCGGTCCGTGCGGCGATGTACGAGCTTGAGAAATTCGTGGACAAGGGGTTGACGAAAGAGGAGTTTGAACAGACGAGAAAGTTCGTCCTCAACTATTCAAAGTTGTGGGCGCAGACGCTTGATCGCAGGCTGGGCTACAAGATGGATGCGGAATTCTACGGGATGAAGGATGACTATATCGAGCGCATCGAGCGGGAGCTGAAGGCGTTGAAGGTGGACGATGTAAACAAGACAATCAAGAAGTACATCAGTGCAAAGAATTTGAAGGTTGCGATAGTGACGAACGATGCAAAGAATCTCAAGGATGCAATGCTCTCCAACGCCCCGTCGCCGATCAAGTATCAATCTCCAGTTTCCGAGAAGATCCTGGAAGAGGATAAAACGATCTCGACGTTGCCCCTGGGGATCAATGCGTCCAAGACACGCGTTGTACCCGTTAGTCAGTTGTTTGAAAACGAGAGTCCCGGCGTCACGATAGAGAAGAAGGATGATGAAGTGAAGAAATAGTTGTGGCATTTGCGTTTCCGTTTGCCAAAGGGCATCTCATGTGGTGATGTGAGGTGCCCTTCTGGTTTAGCATCCCTTCTTGCCTTTTTAGGAATATCTGAACATACTGTGAAAGTGTGTTCGCGGAAATTGGAGCAAGAAATGAATGGTCAGCCCAAAATACCGTTGATGTTACGGCTCAAGCCGGCTGTGCCCCGCCACTACGTGTTTGCATTGGCGGGATGCCTGTGGGCCTTTGCGGGAGTTTTTCTCTGCTTCCGCGCTGCGGTGTGGCTTGGGGTGTTTTCGTTTGGGGCGGAGATGGCGCTGGAATTGGTCAGCGTTGTGCTTGCCGCTGCAAGCTACTCTCTTGTCTTCTCCAGGTTGGTGCAAAAGAATATTGATCGGATCAATGGGCTGCCGGAGCGTGCATGCGTATTTGCGTTCACCCACTGGCGTGGATATCTCATGATCGTGTTGATGATGACTCTCGGCCTGACTCTGCGCAGCACCGCTATTCCCAAGTACTATCTCTCCGTTCCGTACGCAGCGATGGGTGGGACGTTGTTGATTGGAAGCGTTGGGTTCTTTCGACAGTTCCTCGCTGGCGTGGCAGGGAAGGGTTGACAGCGTTTGGATGGAAATGATTTACCGAACAGACAGGGGCGCGCGTTGATGCGCCCCTGTGTAGTTGACCTACTTTTTGAAAACTCTCTTGAAGAATTCCTGCATGTCTGCCCATGATTTCTTGTCCGCCTTTTCGTTGTAGGCAAGCGGCAGGTTGAATTTCTTCCCCATCTCGGTCGAAGCCGGGTTGGTGAAGCCGTGGATTGCATCCGGGTAGTTGATGAACTTGAAGTCAACCGTTGCTGCTTTCATCTCTGCTTTGATGGCCTTTATGCTCTCTTCCGAAACGAACTTGTCTGCCGCACCGTTGCACACAAGAATCTTGGTCTTCACTTTCCCTT
>DPLS01000256.1:0-1379 GCA_003541875.1 Bacteroidota bacterium
CCCGCCAGTTTTTGCATATTATGGGCAATACACACCAACCCCCACTCGATTTTGACCTTTTCCAACCCCCGCAAATTGAATCTTCGGAAACGCATGTTGTGTTTGATGTGACCGAAGACGGATTCGACTTCGATATTGCGCTGCACTCGCAGGAACCTGCCCTGTTCGGAAAGCAGGTTGTTCCTGGCTTGTTCTCGATAGCGGCGTAAACGGAAGCTCACTCGCATGTGGCGATTCTCTTTAGCGCGGGTACATTCGGGTTTGAGGGGACAGGCGTTGCAGTCAGTGGCTTCATAGTGGCGCAACTCGGTCCAATAGCCATTTTCTGTTCTTTCTCGGCGAGTACCTCGGTAGGTCAAGCGACGGTTGGCCGGGCAAATGAACGCATCGGTTTCGGCATCATAGGGCAAGTTCTCTGTGCGGAAGATGGCC
Source organism: Bacteroidota bacterium (assembly GCA_003541875.1). Lineage (GTDB taxonomy): Bacteria > Bacteroidota > Ignavibacteria > UBA10030 > UBA6906 > UBA11986. The sequence goes on from DPLS01000256.1 coordinate 433, forward strand.
TTGCGGATTAGAGCGGGCTTGCGATGTTTTTGCTGTTCACGATGAAAGGTATTGTATTTGACATAGCTACCCAACTCGTGCTCTTCGAAATAGGCGTAGTTCTCCTCACTGCCATAGCCAGCATCTGCCGAAATATTCTTGGGCAGGCAGCGCGGTTGATGATCGTCCTGCTGGGGTATGATCTCTGGCTTGCGCCTGGCGATGGCGCTCAAGTTGGCCTTGACCCCTTCCAGGTGGGGGATCAGGCAAGCGGTGTCTCCTGCTCGCTGGTGCAGACTAAAGCCGACCACAAACTGACCTTCTGTCCCGTTCTGGACGTTGTAGGCTGGCCTGGGCAGCGGTTTCTCTGCTCCCCGATCTTCCTTCATGCGGAAGAAGGTGGCATCTTCATCCGTCTTCGAGTAGCTGCTCCGCCCAGCCAGCTTGCGCTCCTGTTCTTCATAGCGCTTCTGCCGCGGCAGGTAGTCCTTTTCCATCACCTTGACCGCTTTCGCCAGCTTCTTGTCGTCTGGCTTTTCTTTCAGCCGCTGGTTCAACTCCGCAATCTTCTGCTCCAGTTTCTCGGCGTCGATCTCGCCACCACCACCCAGCTCTCCCAGGTCCTTGTCTCCATAATCTTCGTTCTCAGCTTCATTGACCGCTTCAATCTCTTTCAGTAGTTCCTTCACCTTCTCCCTCAGCCGCGCCTGGTACTTCGCCCGGCTCTTCGCCCATACTACCTTGTGCCGGTTGGCGTTCGCTTCCACCTTGCTCCCATCTACAAAGTAGTTCTCCAGCTTCACGTACCCTTCTTCCACCAGCAGTTCCAGCACTGAGGTGAACACTTCTTCGATCACCCCTTTCATCTTCTCCCCGCGAAATTCGTTGATCGTCCGAAAGTCCGGCCGGTTCCCCCCACTCAGCCACATGAAGTTCACATTCTCCCGCAATCCCTTGGCGATCTGCCG
>DPLS01000256.1:1698-2531 GCA_003541875.1 Bacteroidota bacterium
CTGCTGGTCCCACCCCCCTTGTACTTCCTCAGCAACGGTTCTAGATCGATTTGCTCCACGGCTCGGTTCACCACCCGTACTTGGTGTCCGGCAGGGATCAGTTCATCCCAACTCGGTGGTATCAGGCTCGGCTGAGCCTGTGTATATGGCTTGAAGCTCGGTTTGGCTGCTTTTCGTTTCATGCCCCCTATTGAATCATACTTTCTTTAAATGCATAAGGGGCTGCCCTCCTTTTTGGACAGCCCCTACCCCCAAATCCGGTAATCATCACGGTAAATCCCAATTCCCCTATTGACTTTCCCAGGGATGTGTATTAATATTAGTTACGACGCACCGCGTCATAAACCTCATCGATTGTTGTACTAGAAGGAGAAATCCAATGGCAAAGCAAGCTCCGGTTGAAAAGGCTCCCGAGCCGCCCGTCGAGAGAGAGCAGCGCAACGCTCTCTATGAAACATTACGCAAAGTTCTGTTAGCCGGCATAGGCGCCGTAGCAATCGCGCAGGAAGAGATCGACGACCTGGTTGAAAAACTGGTCGAGCGAGGTGAGATCGCCGAGAAAGATGGCAAGAAGCTCATCCACGAGATCAACGAAAAACGAAAGCACGAGTCCAAGAAAACCGAAGACCAGGTCTCAAAACGCATCGAGGATGCTCTGGATCGGTTGAATGTCCCAAGAAAATCGGATATCGACGCTCTAGGCGAAAAGATTAACGAGCTGTCAGCGAAGGTGGACGAGCTCAAGAAATCGTGAAGCCGGAGCCAGGGCTTTCGATTGGCACAAGGCAGATCTGGTTTCAAAGCTTCTCCATATATTACGCACCATCATTAAA
>DPLS01000303.1 GCA_003541875.1 Bacteroidota bacterium
TTGTCCGTGCTGGACGAGCGACGTACGGTGAGAGATCGGGCTGCGCTGTGAATGAATTATACATCGGCATGGCAGCAGCGTCGAACTGGGAAAGCGGAGGAAGCCCGAGGATAAGCTCCATGGTGCGCACCATACTGCTCGTGGAGTACATGTCGCTGTCCACAAACCCACGCTTGGTGTACGGACTGATCACGAGAGCTTCTGTCCTGTGTGCGTCTACATGATCGGCACCGTTCTGTGCATCATCCTCAATTACAAAAATTGCAGACTCCTTCCAGAACCTGCTGTGCGAGATGCGCTCCACCAGCATCCCCACCGCAAGATCGTTCTGTGCAACGTACGCTCTGGGTGTGAGGCTTCCTTTCTTTGTCCCTTCGGTGTGGTCGTTTGGAAGCTTCACGATCTGGAAGCTCGGAAGATCGCCGGTCTTCTCGTACTCATCAAATTCCTTCATCCAACTCTGCACACGCTGAACATCTGAGTACCCGAGATCCCAGCCGCGGTAAAACGGCGCAACGTGTCCGGCAAGTGAAGGGATTGCTGCCTTCGCGGAATCGCCGGGTCGTTCCGGGTTCTGGACAAACTCACCGTACGTCCGGTAGCTCACACCGTGACGATTGCAGTTGTCCCAGATGTACCCGGCCGACGGATAAACGATGGGAGTGCCGCCTTCATACTCATACTCGCCACCGCGTCCGCCGTATTGCGTTGGCCACGTCTTCTCCACATAGTCGGTTGCGTACGCACCCATCGACCAGTTGTGTCCGTCGGCGCTGACTTCCGCGTCCGCATAGAGGTTATCCAGCAACACAAATTGACGCACGAGTGCATGAAGATTGGGCGTGATGGAATCGGGGAAGAGACAGAGCGAAGGGTCGCCATTACCCTCTTTGATGTCGCCGAAGACCTGATCGTACGTCCTGTTCTCTTTGATGACGTAGAAAATGTGTTTGATGGGGGATGGTTCGCCGACTTTCCATGGCACGGGATTGTCTTTTGCCGTGCCAGGCTGGACAGACCGCTCGTCCGAATATGGCGAGTTGGCGTACACCTGCACTGTGTATTGCGCGAGGCGTTGCTGGTCGGGAATGGCAATGCGCGACACTGTTCCCTGGAAGAGCGAGCCGATGTATTCTTCAGTCTTGGTACGCTTCCCCGGATTCGGCCCTTTTGGGTTGGCACGCGATGATTCACCTTTCCCGTTGGCGACAAGAAGCTCTCCGCGTTGTGGCAGCACCCTCACGCACGTCGGGTACCAGCCAACGGGAATGAAGCCGAGCGACTTCGAGTTCCCCGCTACTGAAACATCCATGACGGCAAGATAGTTGTTATCTGCATTGGCAACGTAGAGTGTTTTCCCGTCGGCGGTCAATGCAAGTGAGTTGGGTGTGCTGCCACTCGGGGCTTTGGGTGTGAGTGCGGTGGAAAGCGTCTCGATCACCTTGCGCTTCTCGACATCCACCACCGATACGGTATTCTCATTTGCGTTTGCCACAAAGAGGCGTGTGCCATCGGGCGATTCCAGCATGTCGCACGGATGATCTCCAACTCTGATTGTTCCGAGAAGCTTGAGCGTGTTCCGGTCGAACAGCGCGACCGCTGATCCTCCCCAAAGTGAAACGTACAACAGTGGTCGTGTGCGAGAAGAGAAACAGGTGTATGGTTTTGCCGGGAGTGACACCCTCTGCAGAAGAGAGCGTGAGCGGAGATCAAGGACGTAGAGACTGTCGTTCTCCTTTGCGACAACGAACACTCGGTTGGTGGACTCGTCCACGTCAAGGCCGGCGAGGCAGATTCTATTGGGCCACGGTTTACCGACGATGATGGAGTCAGCAAGTGTGGCTTCTCCATCACTGAAGTTGTAGATATCCACACGGTTATCATTCCCGCCGGAAACAAGGAATCGACTCCCATTCCCGATGAACCGCAGTCCAAGCCATGCCTTCCGTACCGGGATCGTCTGCACCACGGACCATGACTCCACATCGATGACCGAAATGTTCTGTTGCTTCGTGCCGTTGTTCGTCACGATGCAGTAGCGCTCGTTGGGAGTAACATCCATGTTGAGCGGAAGCTCCCCAACCTGCACCGACGTTCCGGCGGGAGAGAGCATCCACCCGTTGGGCAGACTCACGCGACCATCGGGCAACTGCCCCGGTAACTTGACGCGAGAAGTACTTGCACAATCAAAGCCAACAATGGCCAGTGTGAATGCGAGAACAATCATTGACAGTCTGTACATGAAGATAGCCTCGTAATGAGGAACAGGAGTGGAGTGTTGATGTCCAATATACAGAAGGAAAAGAGGTGTCACAAGCCGTGGACGAATGATAGATGTTCATTTGTCGCGTCTCTTACGCTCTTGATCTCAACAAGGAAGAACAGCTCCGGAGGGATCACCGGAGGAGGAGTGCGCAGGAATGGTAGCAAACGTGGTGGGGAAAGTCAACTCTTCGGAAAGCATTGAATCAACTGTGCTATCCTTGAGGTTCTATCTCTTGTTCCACTCCCAGATTCTCCATTTCAGATTGGCGGGGAGTGTGATGCCGCTTTGCTTCATTGTGAGCAAGATGTTGCCGCGATAATGTGCTTCATGTGAAATAAAATACCCGAGCATGGGAACGTGCCGTTACCGCTTCGGAGAATTTTCCGGTTGGACGTCCTTGAGCGCACTTACATGTTTTGTCAGTAGCTGTACCAGATCGACGGCTTTTTGAATGGACGCTACCGTTTCTCTAACGCCGACCACTCTGATCATGACTTGTGTGTCGGTGATTTCGCCTTTGGCGGATGACTTCTTCAGAGATCCAAGAATTGCATTACGGAGCGAAGAGTTGTGCAGCAACGCCCGGACGGCCTTGTCACTTCTTGTCTTGACCTCAATGGTCTTGTCGAACTCGCGGTCACCTGTCGAAAACGTTGGGACGGAGAGCTGTGGCCGCCGTTGCATTGTCAGTTGGAACGGAAGCGGCACGGAGAAGGAAGCGAGAACCGTGACCGAGGGAAGTTCCACTGCTGCCGCCATGGCTCCGGCCCCGCCAATAAGACCGGGGTTCCGACTCCCGCGTGACATCCCGCCAAGAAGTGTTACGGGCACACCTGAAATCAGTCCGCGGGAGGCAATCCACACTTCATCCAGATCTGGATGCGTCGCGGAAACCGGCTTCAGGTTGAACATTGCGGTGGCTTGAACCACGGCTGCGGTTACGCGATGCTTTCCCCGCGATCGCAGCCACACGATAAGCGCAATCGCCCCGATGACGACGGCAGCAATAACAACAACAATCAGGACAGTATCATCCATCGTGCTTCTCCTATTCTATTTCCATGTGTTGAGTCGTGCGTGCACGTTGCCGTGGCTTCAAATACGCGAGAGGCAACGCTGCCGATAGTTCTGTGACTCAGCCCGCAGCGCCTTCGGACTGATTGGCAAGATAGTTCTGCAGACCCATCTGCGCGATCTGAT
>DPLS01000336.1 GCA_003541875.1 Bacteroidota bacterium
CCTTCCCGATCTCCATTTGAAGCAGGTCGATGAACGCACTCTCACGCTGTATCTTCTCATTTATAGCTTTGATATCGAACGACATTACTCCTCCGAAGTGCAGATATGACAGAGTTTTACAGGATTTTACGAGTATAAATATAGAAAGGTTGCGGGGAAAATGCAACGAAACATGCTTGTCCGATTGTTGAAGTTTATCAAGGAATGGATACACGAGGTGAGCGTCGAAGGCACATAAACGAAGAGAGGGGCTTCCGCCCCTCTCTTGTGTGAATCAGATCCTTCGGGGCGCTGAAACGCCCCTCAGGATAACAAACAGCGTCACTTCAACAGCAACATCTTCTTTGCCTGTGTGAATTCTGTTGCGCCAGCAGTTGCATGCAGCTTGTACATGTACACACCGCTGGAAACCAAGCGTCCAAAGTTGTCTTTGCCATTCCAGACAATTTCGAAAGTTCCCGCGGCACTAGTGCCATTGAACAGCGTCGCAACCTCCTGACCAAGAACGTTATACACACTCAACGTCACAACACTTGGCGCAGAGAGTGCATAGCTGATCTTCGTGCTGGGATTGAAAGGATTTGGATAGTTCTGATCCAGCGCGAACTTCTCAGGGACCACGCCGGAACCATCGACCGAAGTCGGTGAGCTCGGCGACATTGTCACGTTGACGTTGTCCAGGTTATACGTGTTCACATTCACCGAAACCATAACCTGTGCCGCAATGTAGCCCTGATAGTCTGCAACAACAGTCACAAGTCCGGGGGCAACAGCATTGAGCTCGTACATGCCTCTCGCATCAGCAATGCCGATGCTGGAGACTTCTCCCTGAGCATCCAGAGCAATCACCCTTACACCCGCAATGATGGCATTGCTCGTCGAGCGAACAGTTCCGCGAACGAGTGCCAAACCATCGTGATGAACAGGTTTGACGCAGATGTTAATGCCCGTTACATTGCCCGTGATATTCACTGTATCAGCATCTTGAATCCTGATGATGCCGCAACCGTTCGCCTTATAGAATGCCGCGGCGAAGTTGCTGAACGGCATCGCCATGACGAAATACTTTCCCGCTTCAACGCCGGTCAACGTGAAGTTTCCAAGCGAATCAGTATGACCATAGCGTGTCACAGTCGGAGCAGGATAAGGATTTCCGTACCTCGCGGGTACTAATGTAATGCGCGACGGCACGCCCACACCAGCCGAATCCTTCACGCTTCCACTAATGCTGTTGTTCGGAATGGGTCGCACGAAGAGGTTGAAACTGATGCCGGTTGTGTCACGAGTGACGAAGACGGTATCGGCAGTTTCAACCGTTGCCTTGTGGTTGAAGTACTGTGGCAAGTAGCCGGACTTCGAGGCTAGGGCAAGATACTTGCGATTTGAAATCACGCGGGCACTGTAATGACCGAGCGAATCTGTCCTGCCACTCCATAGGATGCCACGGGTGTGACCGACGCCGTCAAGGGCAAACTCCTCCTCACCAGTTCCAGGAACGAAGCCCAACGAAGCAAGATAGTTCATCTCCTGGATAGTTCGAATGAGACAGACACTCGCATTCCGCAAAGGATGATTGAGAGAATCCTTCACAAAGCCGCTGACGATTGCATAGCTTGGTGGTGTCGGTCGGGAAAGTCCGAAGTTCGCCGTAAACGTTGAGCTGTCCGCGACAACAATGACGGTTGCACAGGCTGGCTCCGGACAATTGTCAAAGTATTCGGGTCTATAGCATTGCGTATTGTGCGAACACATTGCATTTGCACGTACAATGTAACGACCAGTATCCAGCAAAGCGGCATATTGACCTAGTGAATCCGTGAAGACGGGTGGAGGACAGCCAATTGTCGGTCCAGCCAGTCTGAAGAATTGCATATTGACCCCACGGATCGGTACACTCGTCGAGTCATCGATGACGGTACCACGGATAACTCCTCGCGGACGAGGCGGAGCAACGACGAGAATGTTGACGACATTGCTAGGTCCACTTTGTGCATTTCCGGCTACTGACTTCACATAGTAGAAGTACCGGCTGCCGGGAATGACCCCATGGTCAACAAAGATCGTATCTCGTGTCGATGCCGCAGCCAAGAAATGTGAAGTATCGTTCAGCGATCTGTAGATGCGGAAATCCCATTGCCCCCGCGGTGCACTCCAATTCAACTTCACTGCTATGTCCCACGAATTGGGGCCTCCGGGCACAAGCACTGCGGTGAGGTTCGTGGGTGTCGGTGGAGGAGTTGGAGGTGGAGGAGCTGTTATCACGATATGTACCACATTGCTGCGACCGCTTAGCAGACTGCCGGCAACTGCTTTCACATAATAGTCATAGGCAGTGTCAACAACTACCATATTGTCAACAAACACGGTGTCACCAGTTGTTCCGATTGTCTGGTAGTGCGACGTATCGTTTGCCGAACGTGATACGCGGAAACTCCATGTCCCACGCGGGCCGTGCCAAGCCAGCTTAACCGAAGCGTGACCCAATTGGTTCACCTGAACAGCGGTGAGGTTTGTCGGTGTTGGCGGCGTCTGAGCAAAAACGCCCACCGTCACCAAGAGACAAAGCAAACTCAGAAACAGTACACGAGTCATGAGATGACCCCCATTAGAAGTTAGAGTTAGATGGATTAGTTCTGAAAGCGATGCAAGAATATTGTTCCTTCGTGGAGATAATATACTCCAAAACCAGCTCAAGAGACAATACCATAGATATGGTAAATTGCCGGAACAGATAAGCGCCTGCAATCTGCGAAGTTAAGTCAATTCGGGTCTTTACTGCATCCCGTGAAGGGGAGGGGGGCTCATCCGAAAAGCTTGTACCTCAGCGCTTTGGAAACAGCAGCGGATTTCGAATGTACCTGGAGTTTCTCATAGACCCGCTTGATATGAGATTGCACAGTGAGCGGACTGATGAACAGTTTCTCGGCAATCTTCTTGTAGCTATGGCCTTCGACTAGGGATTGGAGGATATCGAGTTCGCGTGGTGTGAGATTCAACTCCTCAGCAGGAGAGACTTCTGCGCCTCCCCTCCCCCGAACCATGTTCAGCAACCGACGCGCAATTGAAGCGCTCATTGGCGCGCCAACGTGGGTTTCTCGAATGGCCTTGATCAGTTCAGTCGACTCCGCGTTCTTCAGGACATAGCCTGAAGCCCCGGCACAGATCGACTGGAAAATCTTGTCATCATCGTCATACACGGTGTGCATCAACACGTCAATCGACGGATAGCGACTCTTGATCAGCTTCACTCCCTCAATGCCTGACATGCCCGGAAGCCCAATATCCATGAGCAAGACATTGGGAACGGACTCTTTCAAAGCTTCAAGGGCTGTCTCACAAGAATTGTATGCACCAATGCACCTGAGCCCCTCCGAGCCGTTGATGATCTCGACGATTGTCTCCCTGATGCGACTCCTGTCTTCCACCATCATCACCGTAATGATGGATTGATCTGCTGAAGAATCAGATTTGCTCATGGGATCCTTGTCCGCAAAGTTATCGTAGTACCTCCAGCAATTGCAGAAGCAATCGACAGACTGCCCCCGAGGGCCGACGCACGCTCCTGCATGTTCCTCAACCCATTCCCCTGTCCAGCGGTTCGTGGGTCAAATCCAACCCCATCATCCGTAACCGTCATAATCAATGAGTGTCGTTCCCTCTTGATCGTCAATTGCACTTTTGTCGGGTGAGCGTGCTTGATGATGTTGTTGATCGCCTCTTTGAAGATCAGGAAGAAGCGACGTCTGAATCCAAGGGGCAGCTCAAGCTCCGACAACTCAGCAGGAATCTCAATATCGTAGTTAATGCCTTTGGCCTCCATCATCCGTGCCGCATGTGTTTTCATCCGGAGGAGCAGGTACTCAAACGAATCGTTCTTCGGATCGATCGCCCAGACAATGTCGTTCATTGAATCGATCAGGGTGCGAGAGGTACGGCCGATCTCTTCCAGCAGTGTGGTAACCTTTTCTGCTTCGCCGCCAGTGATCGGTTTACCAGTTGTGAGCGACCGGATCTCCTTGATCCCCACGTCGCTGAAGAGAGCAATCTCAGTCAGGGTAGAGCCAATGTCATCGTGGAGATCGGTCGCTATTGATGCACGTATGCGTTCAATCTCGAGAAGCTTCTTAACACGATACCTATACATCGAAAAGAGCAAGCCGGCTACCAATACAAATACTATTCCGCGGAACCAGAACGTTTTCCAATAGGGAGGGGTAATCACGATCGCCACCGCCACACCGCGATCGTTCCACACGTCATCGTTGTTCGATCCCTTCACCCGGAGTGTGTACGAACCGGGATCAAGGTTGGTATAGCTTGCATACCGACGAGTGCCGGCATTCACCCAATTCTCGTCCAACCCCTCAAGCATGTATGAGTACTTATTCTTCTCGGGGGAGGTGTAGTTAAGGGCAACAAATTCGATTGAAAAGAAATTCTGATCGTGAGAAAGACCGAGGGAGTTTGTCGTCGTAATCGATTGCCATAACTGAAAGGGGACATCAAACACTTTGAAGCTGGTAAGCATGATGGGCGGGATATCCGGATTGTCATGAATGCTATCTGGAAAGAATGCGTTGAATCCATTGATCCCACCAAAAAACAGCCGACCACTTCTGCTTCTGTAGTATGCCCCCTGGTTAAACTCGTTGCCCTGAAGGCCATCGCTCACGTCATAGTTCTTGAATATGCGTCTCGCGAGGTTGAATTTCGAAACTCCCTTGTTTGTGCTCAACCACAAGTTCCCGCGATCATCAGGAAGGATACCATAGATAACGTTGTTGGGGAGGCCATCACCTTCAGCATAGTGGGTGAACGTCCGTGTGTTCCTATCGTATCTATTCAGCCCCCCAGCAAGCGTTCCTATCCAGAGAGCACCTTCGCTGTCCTCAAACAACGAGAGTACCGTGTTGTTGTTCAGGCTTCTGGGATCATCAGGGTTGTTCTGGAAACGCACGAACGAATCCGTTTCCCAATCGTACCTACTCACGCCGCCACCCCACGTCCCTACCCAGATAGACCCATGACGATCCTCAAACAATGCCATGATCGACATTCCACCGAGGCTCGCCGGATTTTTCTCTTCAGTTACAAAATGGTGAAATGTCTGCGTAACAACGTCGAACCGATCCACACCTCCACCGTTGGTCCCGATCCAGAGATTGCCTTTGCTGTCTTCGAGGATCCGCGTGACCTCATCACGACCGAGACTGTTGGGGTCTTGGGGATTATAGCGATAGCGGACGAATCGATCACGGGACCGATCATAGTGATTCAGTCCCCCTCCTTCTGTGCCAATCCAGACTTCACCAGACCGGGTCGCGCAAACAGACAGGATGTTGTTGTGACTAATGGAGTAGGAATCAACTGGATCAAATCTGTAGTGAACAAACCGATTCTTCATCATATCGAACCTGTTCACACCTTTGCCATACGTGCCGATCCACAATTCGTTCTTGCCTGCCTCAGTAATAGCCCACACATCGTTGCCATCGATATCATCAGGGTTGTTCTGATCATCACGGTAGTGAGGGAAACGAGTGCGCTTTCTGTCGTACCAATTCACACCGCCAGCACCAGTACCTATCCAGAGAATTCCAGAGCGATCTTCGAAGAGTGAGCAAATGATATCGTTGTTGAGGGAAGTTGATATGGTGGGATCGTGACGCCATACGGTGAAGTCATCAGTGGATGCGTCGTATCGGTTGAGCCCACAATCACTCGTGCCCACCCAGAGGTTTCCGAGGCCGTCTTCACAAATGGAGAGGACCTGGTCGCTGCTGATACTTCGAGGGTTGTGAGTATCTGCCCGGCAGTGGCTGAC
>DPLS01000095.1 GCA_003541875.1 Bacteroidota bacterium
TTCAGGGAAATGGGATGTTCGTTGGACTTCTCAGTATCTCACAGCTTTTCCTGGTTCTCACGTCGTTTGGGCTGGAAGTATCGCTCAACAAGCACATTCCTCAGTTGAGCGGGGAGCACAGGGATGATCGTCTTCGATTTGTGCTTCGTGGAACGCTTGCTCTCCGTGTTATTGTGATTATCGGTTTGGTTGTGGTGTTGTACTCGGCCATGCATCTCTTCCCGGAATTATTCTCGCCTCAGCTCTCAGGATACGTCTGGCTTTTGGTTGCTTACACTAGTGTCCGGTCGCTTGTTGCGCTGCTCACGATTGTGCTAGTTGCCGAGCTACGGACTCGTGCGACATCTCTGATCAATGTAGTCACAAGGGCTCTTGAGGTTTTGCTCATTGCTCTTTTGCTCAACAGCGAGATGACGACAATGAAGGTTTTTGTCGTCTTTCTTTCGACCGCTACACTCCAGTTATCTGCATATTTGGTCGCGGCGAAGTTTCAGGTGTTCGGAAGGGCAGAACGGCAAGCGATGTCTGCCATCATCGCATTTGGGGGCATCTACTGGATCAATACCATAGTGGAGTTTTTCCTTGGGCGACAGGGGGATGTCCTGTTGCTCACTCTGCTGCTCCCGGATTCGACGCAGGCGTCACTGTACGATGTTGCTTTCGCCATAAGTCAGTTGGCCTCTCTCGCTATGACGGTCGGACTCGGCGGCATCACTCTTGCCACATCAGCGAAGCTCGCCATGCGTGAATCCGAGCTGTTGGACCGGTTCTACGGTTTCATGATTCGAATGACCTCGTTGCTCTCGATCCCGCTCTATGCGTTTATCCTGTTCAATGCAACTTCCGTCCTGTTTGTCTTGTACTCATCGAAGTATGTTGCAGCCGCGGGGCTCATTCAAGGCATCGCCGCCTTTCGTATTGTGGGGAGACTATTCGGAGGGCCAGAAAATGCTGAGTTCTTGTTGTCCAGGTCTCAGGTGTCCACACTTGTTGGTATTGGTGTCATCGGTGCTCTTACAAACGTGGGACTCGACTTTGTTCTTATCCCCAAGATGAATGCAATGGGCGCCGTGATTGGTAGCGGCTGCGCCAACGTGATCGTGAATGTGCTTGGCGCTGTTGCAGTCTACAAAAGATCATCAGCAGGACTGCAGTGGAGGTTCTGGTTCAAAGTTGTAGCAGCGACAAGCACTGTTTCGCTTGTGTGCAATGTTGTATTTCCGCCTTCTAGCTTCACCTCGATTAGTCTGCAGGTGCTGGCGTATTTTATCCTCTCCATCAGCCTGCTAGTGCTGGTCAAGCCTTTGACCGTTGGTGATAGAGAGTGGTTGTCAAAGATCGACCATCGGCTTGCCATCGCGTTTCGATATTTTGCCAAAGCGGAGACGAATGGTTTTGGTATCAGGCCGACATAAAGGAACAGTTGAGCTCGAACCAAGCGGTCATTATGTCGTGAGTACTCTTGTGGTTTGTTCGCTGCTCTTGATTGCTTTGGGAATCTGGACTGCATGTCCTGTTCAACAATGAGGAGATGGGGTGGACCTCCAAATAAGTTCACATAGACAATCAGTTGTTTTCCTGAGCTGGATTAAGCTGTCATGAAGATCGGCCTTGTTTGTGAATCTTGCGACAACAGAACCGGTATTGGCCGGATTGTTAACTATCTCGCTGGGGAGTTTCTGGAGCTTGAAAATGAAGTTCGTTGTGCCGCTCAATCATTCGAAGGAACCCATGCCAAACTTATTCGACGTTCTGTTCCTCGCTTCTCGTCTTCAAAGGGTTTGAACAAAATCCTCTTCGGCCTCAACGGTCCTCCGTTTACCGGCTCGGAGGTGGACGTAATGCACTCCTTTGGTGTGGGGAGAGGAGCCCAAGTTGTGAGTGCCCAGAGTTGTCATCGTGCGGGAATGGAACTTCTCGATCCATTCAGAAATGAATTCCTTGAGCGGCGTGGTTTTGGTTTGTACGACCGCGTTTCTCTCTATGATGAGAAGGCATTGCTGACCTCTCGCTCGACGAAGAGGATCATTGCGGTCTCCAAGCTCGTGAAGACACAAGTTGAAAACTTCTATGGAGTAAACCCGGCAAGGGTTGCAGTGGTGCCGAACGGTGTGAACATATCGCTATTCGAACAATTGCGAAACCAAATTGATAGACCCAGGCTTCGGTCCAGCGTGGGGTGTTCTCCAGACGATTTCGTCGTGCTCTTTGTGGGAAACGAATTTGGACGGAAGGGGCTGCGGGTGGTGCTCCAGTCCCTGCGTGCTTTGAATGATCGTCATGTGCGACTTCTGGTCGTTGGAAGGGGGGACCGTGAAAGGTATTCACGATGTGCAGTTGATTTAGGGATTGCGGACAATGTTCTCTTCATGGGGAGTGTGTCAGCGCCTGAGACCTTGTACTTCGCCGCTGATGCCTTCGTCTTTCCGTCACTTTACGAGCCATTTGGCATTGTTGTTCTTGAGGCCATGGCAGCCGGCGTTCCTGTGATTACTACAAGGTCATGTGGGGCGGTTGAGACTATGATACACGGCGAGCACGGACTTTATCTGGAGAACCCGTGCGATATTGATGACCTAAGTCAGCAAATACTGAGGGTCGTGTCAGATGAAGAACTGCGCGCTCGGCTTGCGGCCAATGGAAAGCAGGAGGCGAGGAAATATGATTGGACATCGATTGCCTTCTGGATCTTGAATATTTACCGTGAGATTGTCGGCGACCGTTGAATGATTCATGGCTGTAAGAAACATCCTGACGATGCGGAACATTAGAGTTCGCGACAGAGAACGATGTCGTTCATCTTGCCAGACTTGAAACGAATGACAATGCGGAAGCGTCAGATTGAAAAGTACTACCAACAAGTGGAGAACTACCACCAAACCATTGAAGACTCACCACATGAGTCCTTCATAGTTCCTCCAGAACTGCTACTACAGTTTTTCGATCCCGAAGGTACTATCGTCGATGTTGCAGGAGGGTCAGGGATCAATCGGCAGATATTTCATCTCCAGGGTGGAACCTACATTTCGGTTGACCTTTCTTTGAGAGGACTGCGCATCGCGCAGGAAGGGCATCGGGGTATGCAGTTGCAGGCGAGCGTGGAATCCCTACCGATCCGAAATGGGTCAGTTGACACCGTTCTTTGCAGTTGGTCGCTTGAACATATGACAGACCCGGAGATTGTTTTCGACGAGATGGTCCGGATCGTGAAGCCCGGTGGTCGCATACTACTCTGGGGGCCAAACTGGGACAATATCTTCCGAAAGGATTTTCCTCAGTTTGTTCACAAGCCTCCTGAATACGTGTGGTGGGTTCGCTGGAAGATTTTCTTCCGGATGATTAAGAACGAGTTCCTCCCTTTCCATTACAATCCATACATCAATTTCGATGTTGCTGCTCTTGCCGATCCGAACCGATATATTTCGGGTGACACAGATGCCGTACATTGCGTGCTCTGTCAGGAAACCTACAAGTGGTTCATACAGAAGGGAATGTTTATCGTCCACCTTTCAGATTTATCCGAGATGGGGAAGCATGTTCATAACGGAATAGTGATCAGGACATTGAGGATTATTCTCAAGCCGCTCCTCCCGGTACTCCGGCGGGTTCCGTTTGTCCGGTGGTTTGTTATCCGATTTCCCATCGTCGTCGAGAAACCGCGATGATGGTTCTGGATTGGTTACGCGACGTATCAAATGTGAAGTACATGTGTCTGGTGATCGTCCTTTACCTTTCGCTCTCAATTCCACTTCTCCTCACTTGGCCGCCTCCTATGATAGATGAGGCTCTGTTTGGAAGTACTGCAAAAACATTGATCGACGATGGCCACGTCGGCACTTCACTTGTGAGAGGACTTGAGTCTCATGCCTACTGGCAGCCGCCATTGTATTTCCTCGCTCTTGTTCCCGCAATCGAGATTGGCGGCTATGATCTGATGACTCTCAGGATCTTCTCGGTTCTGGTAGGAGGGGGGGTTATTTTGTTGATATTTGTGCTGGCGCTTGGTGTTAGTGACTCAGCTGCTGCAAAACTGGCTGCACTTCTTCTCGCATGCGATCCACACTTCGTAAACAACGTGAAGTTTGTCCGGATGGATGGGCTGTGCATGCTCTTCGTACTGATAGCCCTCGCAGTCCTGTTCAAACCGACCTTCGAAAGCAAGGCCGCCAATGGTCTTCTTGCTGGTATTGTTTCCGCCATTGCCGCATTCACTCATCCCTTCGGAATGGTCGCAGTTGTTGTTCTCGCTTTGTGGATCCTGTGGGATTCGTCCATCAGCCTTCGGGAAAGACTCGCAGGAATCGCACTCTTTCTTTCTCCTCTTCTCCTCGGAACAATTCTCTGGGGCCTTTGGATCATTCAGGACATTCCTGGGTTCACAGAACAATTAAGCTATCAGATTGCCCGCAAGGATCGTTCACTGCTTCTTACTATCGTCAATACAATCAAACAGTATAGAAACGTTCCTCTTGCACTTGCATTGCCTCTCGTCAGTCTGGGTTTTGTATTGCCTCGCGCAATTCGGAAGCGAGGAAAGCTCGGATTGCTTGCGCTCTTGCTGGGAGCCACCATCGTCGTTGTGGTTCCGAAGTTCGAGATCCCCTATCATGTGTACATCGCTCCCTTCGGAGCGATGGTCTCGGCTGTGTTGCTTGTTGAATCGTGGGAAATCGAGTCTCGGATGAAGCGAGGCATGGTGGTATTTTGCATTGGGGCATGGCTCC
>DPLS01000185.1:0-1629 GCA_003541875.1 Bacteroidota bacterium
GATGATACGTTTTGGATCCGGATGGAAGGTTTGGAGATGTGGTTGCTCATGTGGCGGCCACCCGCAGCAACGTCATCGGCTTTTGAGAGACCGTTCAGAATGATCTCCGCAACCGAGATGCCCGCGGCGTATCCGGTGAGCAGATCACGATAGTAAGGGAAGAGAAAGTCTTTGTTTTGCCTGAAGGAAAGACCGAGAATGAGCTGGATGCCGTCGTGGCCGACGAACGAGGAATGGTAGGACCACCCTTTGCCTTGCCTCACATAGTTGTCCGCTTTTTGGTCGATGATGCGGGCCATGTGCATGATCTGGTACCACCGGTTAAGCGTGTTCTTGTGGACCGAGATCCCAAAGTCGTTAAGATCCATTGCCGGGGTCAGGATATCACTGCCCGTCTCGAGAGTTGCGTCCATCTCTTGCTGGGTGCTCCTACATTGTTAGAAAAGAACTGTACGACACATACAATATACGCCGATTTGAATTCACGTGCAAGAAAGCGCCTCCACTGTAAAGTTACAGCCGTGGAAGCACCAATGAAGGATCTTCTGAGGTTAGGCCAACGCGATCTATGTCAAATCACTTCCGCGGCACTCTTCTCCATCCATCCCACCTTGCCATCGGCAAGACGGACCATCACCCACTCGTTCACGCTATCGGTGATTTGCACTTTCACGCCGCTGTGAAGAACGAAAGCATCGCTGCTCTTGGAGTCAGGAGAGTTTTTCACTGTCGTGATCCTGGCAGTGACCACGGCTGCGTCCCCACGGTTGACGTCTCCACTCTTGCCTATCAGCAATACGACGAAGAAGATCAGCACAACTGTGGTGATGCTTCCTCCGAACAGTCCGAGTCGCCTGAGCTGATACGTACGAGCGAGGACAACGACCGAGATTGACACGATAAGAAGCACAAACACCACATAGGAAATCCACGTGAGCGCGCGGAGAGAGAATGCACCCTTGATGCCATCCCAATAATCCCACAAGAAGAGCCGCGGTGTCGCCTCGATCTTATCCGTTATCATCAGGTTGGCAAGTTGCAGATTATGCTTCAGGTCGTCGTCGTTGGGCATGAACCTAAGTGCGCGCTCGTAGTTGAGGATGGCCTTCCCCACATCGCCCGTCTTGTAGTATGCATTCCCCAGATTGTAATAAAGCTCCCCACTGACAAACCCATTGCGCACGACAGACTCATACGTATCACGCGCTTCTACAAACTTGTTCTGTTGATAATGCTGGTTGGCCTGGTTGAACACTTGCTCGGGCGACTGCGCGAACGCCCCTACAGCAGTCAGCAACCAGAGAGCGCAGACCAGGCACAATTGCAGCAACCTGTCATTGCGAGCCTGATTCCCAAGGCGAAGCAATCTCATCCACAAGAAGAGATTGCTTCGTCGTCCCGACACACGACATCGGGACTCCTTGCAATGACGCAGCCCTTTTGTTCCCTTTCGGGTAGATTCGTGGATCACTTCTTTAATGTCCGTTCCAGTTCAACAATCACCCACTTTGCCTCGTCAAACGTTTTCTGCATTGCAGCAGACTCAAGACTCGTTGGGGCAAAGCGCGCCATTCCACATGTCTCCCATACTGACTTGAGCGATTTCGGAATGGCAGGGTTGAGCGATTT
>DPLS01000185.1:1981-2392 GCA_003541875.1 Bacteroidota bacterium
TTCCGAGTAGAACTCCAATTTTTGCGCCGCGTTGTCTGTTGCTTTGGACGCGAGCAATTGCTCGGCGTGCTTCAGTCCCTTCTGCGCAACTTTGAGGGCGCGACGGTTGCGGTAACCGGCTGCATCCAGCATCTCCGCCTGCCGCTGACGCGAGTAGACAACTGTCCCCGCCAGTCCAACAAGAGGCAAAAGGACGAGTGCGATAAACAGTCCGCTCAGGTGGAGTTGTTCGCCACGGCGCGAGAAGGATGGCTGTGACACCTTGATGAAACGAATATCCTGGCTGAGTAGTTGAACGTCTTCTCGTGTCCCACCCGCAATCACCGGCGGCGCTGTAGCTGTGCCTTGCTCAACATTCAAGTCGATCTGCGGGGATTGGAGCGTAACGTATTGCCGCTTGCCCAAATCGAA
>DPLS01000185.1:2750-4195 GCA_003541875.1 Bacteroidota bacterium
TTGATGTTGTCAGAAACCTTTGGTGTGTACTGCTCAAAATCCTTCGGAAGCTCAATCTCCGGCACTTCGAGGACCTTGATGTTGCCTGTCCCCGTGATGGTCACCTTGAGTGTCACCGGCTCGTTGGTCTTGGTGGTTTTCCTGTCGACACTCGTGTTCATCGTGAATTTGCCAACGGCGCCCTTGAAGTCCATCGGCGCACCCGACGGCAATGGATCGACCTTTATCTTGAGCGGATCGCTCTTCACTTTGTATGTGACCGTTCTTCCGAAAGGGTCACGGAAGAATGCATCGAACGGATCGAGAGAACGCGATTGAATCTGCACCTGCGTTGTCGCCTCCATCGGGGCGATTTCGAGCGTGCCCGACTGCGTTGGGAACAGCGCCATCTTTCTGATCACTCCAACACGATACTGCTTCCCATTCACGGTCTCATTCGTGAGCGCAATGTTCTTTGGGTTCTCGATGTCTTCGCCCCAGAATCCCGTCATGGTTGGGTTCTTGTCCACGCCATAGTTCGAAACAGACACTCGTGTATAAAGCTTGAACGTGACGTTGATCTGTTCGCCCTGCATGACGTGGTTCTTGTCGACCGATGCTTTGAGAAACAGGTTGTCGCCAATCTGGGCACCAACGTCCTCGGGGGAAGCAGCCTGCTGCTGTTGTTGTTTCGGACGTGGAGTTCCTTTCACAACCTCAATCGTGAGTGGTTGGGTTGTGAGCTGCTTGCCTCCAACTTCAATCGTTGCCGAACCAATGGCGAGCTTCCCCATGTCTTTGGGCTGGAGAATGTAGCTATACGTGATGGATGAAGAAACTGCCCCATTGATGAACTGCATGCTTGAGGATTGGTTCGGTCCAGACATGATATGGAAGCTGTTCAGGTCGGGAAGCTTCATGTTCTTCCCACCACCCATGCCGGCGTTATTCAACACGAATGACAGCGTGAATTGGTCTCCGAGCGCAACCGGGTTCTTGTCTACCGTTGCATCGAACGAGGCGTCCTGGGCAAGACACACGGACGATGCCGTGAAAAAGAGAATCCCCGCGGACAGAACAAAGAGGTATTGGCGCATCGCTCTCATTCTACCAATCCTTCTCCGTTTTCACACGCACGCCCTGGCGTACACGCAATTTCTTTTGCACATCCCGCTCGCTATTCTTCAGGACATCAAGAATCCGCTCGGCATCAGCCTTTGCCATCTTCTTTTCCTGCCCTTGTTGCTGCTTCTGCTGCTGCGTCTGCTGGTCTTGCTTCTGTTGCTGCTGCTGGTTTTGTTTTTGCTGGTCCTGTTTCTGTTGATCTTGCTTCTGCTGATCCTGCTGGTCTTTCTTCTGGTTCTGCTTATCGTCTTTGTTCTTGTCGTTCTTGTTCTGTTGCTGCTGTTGTTGCTGCTCTCTCAACTTGGCAAGCGCGTACGAGAGATTGTACTTCGTATCCTGAT
>DPLS01000006.1 GCA_003541875.1 Bacteroidota bacterium
CATATCCGTTCTGCCACTGCGCAATTCTGTGTTCTTCCCGCGTCAAGTGATGCCGCTGACGATTGGAAGGGAAAGCAGCATCAAAGTCATCGAAGAAGCACTGAAAGATGACAGTGTCCTCGTCATCGTTGCACAAACGGAGAGCGCAGTTGAGAAGCCCACAGAAAAAGATATCTACTGGGTGGGCACTGTTGCGAAGGTGTTGAAGGTGTTCACTCTTGCCGATGGGACGCGAAGTGTCTTGATGCAGGGTCTACGGCGTGTCAAGCTTGTCTCGATTCTCCATGCTGAGCCATACATCCGTGCAGTTGTTGTCGATACCGATGAGCCGGTGGAAACCGGCATCGAGATTGATGCGATGGTGACGAATCTGAAAAGTCTCTTCAAGAAGGCAGTTGAGTTGTCTCCGAATCTCACGGACGAGCAACTCTCGATCATTCTCAACATGGATGAGGCTCCTGCTGTTGCGGACCTGCTTGCCTCTATGCTTCCGGTGACGGTGGATGAGAAGCAGAAGGTTCTCGAGACGATGGATGTGAAGAAAAGGCTCGAGCTTGTCACTCTTTGCCTTACAAAGCTTGTGCAGAAACTTGAGTTGGGGAGCAAGATCCAATCGGAGGTTCAGGAAGGCATCAACAAGTCACAGCGAGAGTATGTGTTGCGCGAGCAGATGAGGGCGATTAAGAAGGAGCTCGGCGAGGACGAAGAGAACGTCGAGATGGCCGAACTCCGCAAGCGGATCGACGAAGCGAAACTGCCTGAAGAGACACTCAAGGTTGCGAACAAAGAATACAAACGGCTTTCCCAGATGAATGCGGCGTCCGCTGAATACACGGTGAGCCGCACATACCTCGAATGGATTCTGGACTTGCCGTGGAGTGTGAGCACGGACGACAATCTTGATATCGTCAAGGCAAAGGAGGTGCTGGAAAAGGACCACTACGGTTTAGACAAAGTGAAAAAGAGAATCATCGAGTATCTCGCTGTTCGTAAACTCAAGAATGATATGAAGGGTCCAATTCTCGCGTTTGTGGGTCCGCCTGGTGTTGGCAAAACCTCCCTCGGTCGGTCTATTGCGAGCGCCTTGGGCAGGAAGTTCGTCCGCATCTCGCTTGGTGGTGTCCATGATGAGGCAGAAATTCGCGGACACCGCAGGACGTACATTGGTGCTCTACCCGGACGCATTATCCAGGCGCTGAAAAAAGCCGGGTCGAACAATCCGGTCTTCATGCTCGATGAGGTGGACAAGCTCGGTGCCGATTTCCGTGGCGATCCTTCCTCGGCATTGCTCGAAGTGCTCGATCCAGAACAGAACTTCTCGTTCAGTGACCATTATCTTGAAGTACCGTTCGATCTTTCCAAGGTGATGTTCATTTGTACGGCAAACATGAGCGAGCCAATTCCACCGGCGTTGCGTGACAGGATGGAGATCATAGAAATACCGAGCTACATCGAGGATGAGAAGCTCCACATTGCAAAGTCGTTTCTCGTTTCGAAACAGATTTGGGAACACGGGTTGAAGAAAGAGCAACTCGCCATTGAGGACGAAGCTATTCGAGGAATGATCTCCGGTTACACACGGGAAGCCGGCGTTCGCAACCTCGAGAGACAAATCGCGACGGTTTCACGTGGCGTTGCGCGTGAAGTTGCCGACGGCTCAATTCAGAAAGCGACTGTGAAGAAAAACGATCTGGTGAAGTACCTTGGCCAGCAGAAGTTCTTTCCTGATGTGTCCGAGCGGATCAACAGGCCGGGTATCGCAGTCGGGCTTGCGTGGACACCTGTTGGCGGGGATATCCTGTTCATCGAGGCAACGAAGATGGAGGGGGACGGCAAGCTGATTCTTACGGGCCAGCTTGGCGATGTGATGAAGGAATCTGTGCAAGCAGCGCTGAGTTTCATCGCATCCAACGCGAAGACGCTGGGCATTCCGGAGGACTTCCGCAAGAAGCACGACGTCCACGTGCACGTTCCCGCTGGTGCGGTCCCCAAAGACGGACCTTCCGCAGGTGTGACGATGCTGACGGCGCTGACCTCACTGTTCACTGACCGGCTTGTTCGCAACGATCTTGCCATGACGGGCGAGATTACGCTGCGTGGGGCAGTACTTCCGATCGGTGGAGTGAAGGAAAAGGTGCTGGCTGCCCATCGTGCAGGGATCAAGACTGTGCTTCTCCCCGAACGGAACAAGCTGGATCTTGATGAGATTCCCAAATCCGTGCTGGACAAGGACGCGATTACTTTCCACTTTGTGAAGGAGATGAACGATGTGCTGGAATTTGCTCTCATCCCGAAGCAGGAGACAAAGGATAAGATTCCTAGAATGGATTTCGATGCAGTAGCCAGCAACTAAGTATTGTCGAAAACAAGGGGACCCGACGGTGCTCGGAGAGAGCGTTGTCGGGTCATCTTTTTTTCAAAAGAAGTGGTTTGACATTCAACCATTTGTTTAGTATACTCATATTGAAAATCAATGGGTTACAGCGGTTTCGCTGAGGCGTTCCAATGAGTAAATCGACAAAGTGGTTCCTGATCATATTCGGCATCCTGGTCGTGGTTGGCGCAGGTTTCTTCTTCCTTCTATATGGAATCATGAGGAGCGTCGGCGAGCGAACGGAAGTCGTTACCACAGGCTACGGTAGCAAGATCGCTGTAGTTGAATTGGAAGGCGTCATCACCTCATCTGAAGACATCGTTCGCCAGATGAAGAAGTACCGTGAGAGCAATTCGATCAAGGGAATCTTGTTGAGGGTGGATTCGCCTGGCGGCGGAGTTGTGGCGAGCCAGGAGATTTATGAAGAGGTGAGGAAGACGCGTGAAAGTGGGAAGCCCGTCGTTGTTTCGATGGGAGCGCTCGCGGCAAGTGGCGGCTACTATGTTGCTTGCGGGGCTTCGCGGCTTGTGGCTAATCGTGGGACTCTCACTGGCAGCATAGGAGTGATTTCTGAGTTCATGCAACTGAAGGATGCACTTGACAAACTCGGAGTCAGCTTTAAGACGATCAAAAGCGGCAAGCTGAAAGACTCCGGTTCAAGCACGCGCAAGATGACGGAAGAAGATGAGCGATACTTCCAACAGCTCATGGATGACGTGCACCGCCAGTTTATTTCCGTTGTTGAGAGTGAACGCCACATGGACCACGACTTGGTGGTGAAGATCGCAGATGGGCGAGTGTTCACGGGAGAACAAGCTGTCGAAAACGGACTCGTTGACACGCTCGGCACTCTTGAGGATGCGATCAACATTACGGCGGAGCTATCCGGCATTTCAGGGGAACCGTCCATTGTGAAAGAGCGAAAGCGCAGGTCGATATGGGAAGGTATTTTTGGTGACGTGGAAGAAAGCCTCAAGGATTTGAAGCAAGAACTGTTGGAGAAACCGGCGCTCTCCTATCGTTTCGTTGGACCGTATTAGAACGTTCATCATACAACCATCACCAATAACATCACAGGAGGTCTGCGTTGACAAAGGCTGACATTGTCGACACCATAGCCACAGCAACAGGCTTGACCAAAGTAGAAACAGAGGCAGTGGTGGATGGGTTCATCAAGACCGTTATCGATGCGATGCAAAACGCGAAGAACATCGAGATCAGGGGATTCGGAAGCTTCAAGGTGAAGAAACGGAAGGGTCGTGTTGCGCGCAACCCGCGCACCGGTGAACAGGTGATGGTGGGTGAGCATTGGGTGCCGCTGTTCAAGGTCTCGAAAGAAGTGAAGGTCTCGGTGAACGAGAACCTTCAGAAGATCATGACGTAGGATCTGTCGCATCTTATGGCAACAGCAAAGGTGGGTTGTGGAGATTGCGGTG
Organism: Bacteroidota bacterium; assembly: GCA_003541875.1. GTDB lineage: Bacteria > Bacteroidota > Ignavibacteria > UBA10030 > UBA6906 > UBA11986. The sequence continues at coordinate 3,811 of DPLS01000006.1, forward strand.
CGGCGCTTTCGGGGGACGACAGGTTCTGTCCTCAATGTGGCACCCGGGTCGAAGAACACATCGATGCGGCCCGCTCTGGAAGTGGACGATGTGGCGCATGTGGGAATGAGGTGGCCGCGAATGCGAACTTCTGCGAGTCGTGTGGGGCCGCACTGAAAGGGAGTAGTGGGCCACGGAAACAGGCGTCCAAGAAAAACGCAAAGACCGAACGTGAACGGGACAAAAAGAGTTTGTCCTTTGAACCTTGGCAAGTACTCACAGGTGGGATTGTTCTTCTGCTCGTTGCATTCTTCGCATACACGGAGTTGACGCGTGAGCAACCAATCAGCAGACCTCCTGCACAGGCAAATCCTTCGCTTCCCGATGCCGCGATGATGCAGGAGATCGATCAACTCCAGCGCGCTGTCGATGCCAATCCCAAAGACGACGCTTCGCTCATCAGACTTGCCAACATGCTGCACGACGCCGCGATGCACAACCCGATGCTGCTCACCCGCGCGATCAACACGTACTCGAGGTACCTTGCGCTGAAACCAACAGATCCCAACGCGCGCGTCGATATGGGTATCTGCTATTTTGAAATGGGGAGAATCGATAGTGCCAACACTGCGTCACTGTTTTCGAGAGCTATCCAGGAAATGGAAACAGCGCTCAAGGTCAATCCTGCTCATCAGCCTGCAGCGTTCAATCTGGGCATCGTCAACCTGAATGCCGGCAACATGCAGGAATCCTCGAAGTGGTTCAAGAAAGCAATGGAGATCGATGCAAGTTCCACTCTGGGGAAGAAAGCAAAAGAAATGCTTGAGCAGCACTCTTTTCAAGGCTCGCCCAACTAACCAATCCAACAACTGAAAGGAGATACCATGCCAAGTGGTAAAAAGAGAAAGCGTCACAAAATGGCAACGCACAAGAGGAAAAAGAGATTGAGAAAGCAGCGTCACAAGAAGAAGTAGATTGTAGTTCCCCTCGCACAATCCCGTCAGATTCCTGGCGGGATTGTGTGTTCATATCTTCTCTGCCTCTCGTTCTCTCCACCGCTCCTTGTTCTCCTTTGATGCCTCTGCTTGCCTACTGCAATCGATGTGGAGCTCTGTGTTTTCCGCATGGGTTGTCTGGGGATTGGATACATGGCCAGATTGAATGAACCATCGGATGTGTTCAGCGGAAGATCATCCCAATAGACCCAAACCCAGCAGCTTGTGAAATCAAACCGACATTCCTTCTCATTGGCTTGGTTGCTTTTTTGGGAGCAAGTTTATATCATTTGTTCAGTCGTTTCGTTCAATTCTTGCAGTGAATTTTCAGGTGACGTATGGAACAGAATAATGGTATGGTAAAAGGGTTGCTGATTGGATTTCTTGCCGGAAGCGCGATCGGTGCCGTCCTTGCATTGCTCTATGCTCCAAAGAGCGGCAAGGAATTGCGCGCGGATATCAGGCAGAAGACGGATGATCTTCTCGAAGACGCTGAGGGCTACGCGCGCGCTGCCCGGGCAAAAGCGACCGAAATGATGAGCGATG
>DPLS01000047.1 GCA_003541875.1 Bacteroidota bacterium
CGAGCGACGCAAAGCCGTAGAATCTTCGTCCATGGGACTCCCGCCACCGTTCCACAGTGCCGTCCATTCGTCAGAACTTGTGGCCACGGGCATATACGGCACTTTACCCCGAGTTTTCCACGCGGGTTCGTTTTTCGGGTGTAAGGTGCTGATAGGACACGGCAACTCATTTCAGTTAGTGTATTATCAACGCGCTACTATGTCATCGAGTCGAAAGACCTCCCATAGTTGTTTCTGAACGGCACTTCGATGGGTGATTTGTGTTCGTGTCTCGGCAAGACTGTAGATCAGGAGCGACTGCTTGATGTCCGAGAGCTCCGTTTTGAGCAGTTGAGGGCTCATTGGGTAGAGAGCATTCGACACTTTCCATTGCATTACGCGCATAAGAGTGAGCGCAATGACGCAGCAAAATGCATAGGTGCGGATCTTCGTGTCCGTCCAGTGCCGCACAGGCCGAAATCGGATGATCGTTTCGTCCTTGAGAAGCCGGAAGTCATCTTCCACCGCGTTTCTTTCGCGATACGTCTCAATGAGACTGCCTGGCTCCGTGTCGAGCATGTTGGAGAAAATAAGGTTCTTGCCGAATCGCTTCACGCGGGCTTCAATTTCCGCATCGTCGTTTGCAATGATGAGCTCACCGTCTCGAACGCAAACGTTCAGACATGCGCCGTAATCGCTCTTCTTTAGGAGGGTTTGTATCCCTTGCGGGACACTACGAGGCCTTTTCTTGTATCCGGCCCATTTGGCCTCAACTTCGCCTTTGAGTTTGAGAATGCCCCTTGTAAGAGAATGCCTCTGTTTGCGGGCCGTGGCGTCGTTAAACGTGAGAACCACCGAGCAGGGGATACCCATGATCGTTCTGCGGCAGCGATAGTAGCGAATATCTTTCCAAAACCCTTGATATTCCGAGAGATCCAGCTCGACTAGGTCCTTATGATGAGAAGGGACCAGAGCGCCGATCCACGAGATGTTCCCGGACATGGCCTCAAAATTCTCTTTGCTGTTGTTCCCTTTGTCGATCACCACAACGATATCGGAGTCGCTGCCACAGAGTCGTTTGAGAGTAATGATCAAGTCGCCGAGAATACAAGAAAAGATCTTGCTGTCATGCCGATTGGCCTGATAGACCCGACTCATCAGAGGAACGCCGTGGCTCTTTTCCACTGCCATTAGGAGTCCGACGTGCTTGAGATGGTGTTTTCCTTCCTTGCTGTGGCAGGAACAGGCGAGCTGTGATCTCTTGGGCTCATCAATAAAGGTGTAGAAGTTCGTAGTGTCATAGCAGATTGCGGCAGGAGATAGCCCCATCAATCCATCAATCCGCTCAAAAAGCTCGGCCTCGATCTGCGTGAAGGTGTCCTCGGTCAAACCGGTGAAGGGGCCGTCTGGGGGATGTGGGGATTGTCGTTTTCCTCTGAGTTCCTTCTCCGACACGACATCGTCTGCCGCGTACCAGAAATTCTTGCCGTTGATTCGAGAGGCATCCACTCCCATCAAACCTGGCAGTATGGTATTCTGTATCCATTGGTTCATCCGATTCTTGCTGGTGGCGTGGTCCAATCGATTGACGATGGTGAGGAAGAAGTAAACCCAACGAGGCACTCCTCCTCGCTGTCCGGGAATGAGCTTGGCGAGGATCTCCTGGAGGCCGATTTCTCGAGCCGTTTGATAGGCTGCGGCCACCAAGCCGAACTCTCGCAGGGTGATGTCAAGAGGCTCTCTTTTTTCCTGGACCAAATTCAGGATCTTTTCGGCTGTGCCGAGATAGACAGCCCTTGTACGCACTGTGCTCTTTCCGGAGCCGCGTTTCTTGCCCTGATCTTCGGGATTGACTTTCACCCGATAGGTTTCCCGGTATACGTAATAAGTACTGTTACCTTCTCTCGCCGCGCAGATTGTGCCCATGACCACCTCTTGGGCCTCTTATTAACACAGTATTTCGCTATGTCAAGCTTCATTGCGCGATATGACCCAATACTGACTATGAATACACAAACGATGTCGCGATCAGACGCGAAATCAAAGGCTTAAGCACTCCCGGATCGCACCCGTGGAAAACTCCAGATAGAGAGTAGCGCCACGGAGTTCTTGCTCCAGCACTCGACAATGCCATATCAGGCCGGTCTTGTTGAGGATGGGGTCAAAGACATAGAAATGGACCGGGTTGGCAGTATCGTGCTCGGTGTAAAGGAGCAGCGTGACACACCCGGCGTGGCGCGAATACAGGGCAAAGTTGAACCCTCGTTGGGATTCGACCCAGGTTGCGCCGAGGGGCCACGGGTCTCCCTCGACTCGTCCGTATTCATCAACTGCGCACAAAGGTTGCATTTCTTCTTCTCGATAGGAATAGACATCCGCGGGCCCAATGGTACCAGTGTGGCCTTGTGGGAAGAAAGAGCCATGCTACTGCTTCACTAAGACCTTGTCGGTCTTAAGATTCACCACAGGTCCTTCTTGGATCTCGAAGTGCGTCATAGGCTATCCCTCATGATTCTTCTTCATCAGCCTCTTCGAGGCCAACCGGTATCGGGCTTACCTTCCAGATTTCTTCGCAGTATTGT
>DPLS01000330.1:0-444 GCA_003541875.1 Bacteroidota bacterium
TCTTGGCCAACCAGTCGATGGTCCGCTTCTTGGCCTCGGCAGTCGGAAGTCCATTCAGGGAAAAGGAGTCGTTTGCCGAGTTCACTGCCAACCCATCATCGATAAACGCGGCCCCGTCAACATTGCCTCCGGAAACAACCTCGACTATCGAAAGGCCAAACTTCTTCGCAAACGCGTGGTCACGTTCGTCATGACCAGGCACAGCCATAATCGCACCGGTTCCATACCCCATCAACACGTAGTCTGCAATCCACACCGGAATATCTTTGCCGGTTGCAGGATTGATGACGTACCCTCCCGTAAAGACCCCGGTCTTGTCAGCATCGATGCCGCGATCGAGTTCACTCTTGAGTTTCGCCGCCGACTGATACTTGAGCACGGCAGGTCGCTGAACATCGGAGGAGAGAGACGCCACGAGAGGATGTTCCGGCGCGAGCACCATGT